>JBEBTM010000074.1:0-12412 GCA_040393745.1 Thermogutta terrifontis
CCATTATTACGAATACCCCGCCGTGCATATGGTCAAGAAACACGAAGGCGTTTATGACGGCCGGTTTAAGTTGATCCATTATTACGACGACATCGACGAGTGGGAACTGCTCGACGATCAAACCGATCCGCTGGAAATGAAAAACATGATTGCCGATCCGAGGTACGCCGCCGATGTGGACCGGCTCAAGGTGGAACTGGAACGCCTCAAAACGGAACTCAAGGTACCGCCGGTGTCGGTGAATTCGAAAAGTTACCTCTACGATGACGAAGCCCGGCAAAAACGGCCGGGCATGAAACAACTTTTCGACCGGGTTCGAAAAGACGCTGAAGCGAGGAAGGCAGCCATGGCAAAGCCATGAGGGGGGGCCATAAAAAACGCAGGATTGATCACCGGAAAAAAAGATGCTACAATAGGCGGCTCACTTGTCGTTCATCTTTCGTTCCATGACAATCATCGTCGATCACAAACAGCGCCGGATCATCATCCTCGAACGGGCCTTCGCCCTGTTCGCCGAAGAGGGGTACGGCGGTGTAACGTACCAGAAAATCGCAAACCGTTGCGGTATTTCCCGGACCGCGATCTATAAATACTTCAAGAACAAAGAGCAGATTTTCGACTACGCGATCAGTTTGGCGACAGGTAACCTGACCACGATGATTGAAAAGGTTTTGGCTCGGAAAGAATGGACCTCGGTCGAGAAAATCCGGCGAATTTTGCACATCACGATCCGGATGCTCGCCGAAAATCGCGTCTTTTTGACCGTCGTCCTCGATTACGTTTTCACGCAGAAACAGAAGGGCAAAAACGTTCGGCGAAAAGTCAGGAGACATACTTTCGGCGTGAAGTTCCTACTCGCCAAACTATTACGTGAAGGCATGGCTACGGGCGAGTTGACCGTGCCTTATCCGGAGATCTCGGCCAGTCACCTTTACGGAATTCTGGAATCCTATGTCTTGAACCTGACCGTTACGGAAATTCTCGACGCAAAAGATTGCCTGGAACTGGTTGACAGGTATCTGGAATCCCTGAAACGCAAGCGCTAACAAGCCGGAGACGGTATCCATGACGCCCGAGTGCACGTCATTCGTTTGCGGAGATTTGTGTGATAATCTGCGACGAACTGACCGTGGGAGCATTCGGGTCCGCGGCGACGGTGATCGTGCGACCTTCGTCGGTGGTCCGGGTGATCGAGTGGCTCCGGGCTTCGAGGTTCTGAAACGCCGTTTGGCCTGTCGGGCGCGCGGTCAATTCTTGATCCGCGACCGTTGACCAGCCCAATCCCGGTGAAACCGGTGCCGTTGAAGCCAAGGCGGCGACCGGTGGGGCGACGCCGGCCGTTTGGAAAGTTACAGCTCCGTTCGGGTTGGATGAACCGCCGGAAACACCGGTACCGCCTATCGATCCACTCGGCATGGGTGCGTTGGACGGAATAAACGGCGGCGGATTGGTCGGCGCTCCGGGATTGGCCGGTCCCCCTGGATTGGTAGGTACTCCAGGTTGGCTGAGATAAGAATTCGTCGCCGGGGGAGCGATCGTCTGTCTGTCTCCGAACGACATGGGTCGGCCATTAGCGCAGCCGCTGAGAAAGCCCGGCACAAGCAGGGCCCCGAGCAGGAGCGTCGTTGGAAAAGCTGTCGAAAAATCGTGTTTCATGCTGAAAGACCGGTGGGTCAAATCCTTCTAATGGCGGATGGTACACAATTCGCCGGCGCGGGTCAAGACCCATTTTCGCCCGGCGGCGGCTCTGAGAATGTACCCCATAAAACAGTAGCGTGACAATAAAATCCGATATTTGGCAATATGTTTCGAATGGGCAAAATACGGCGTTTTTTTGTTGGCCGCCTATCTGTAAGAAACGGAAAAAACGCGAAAGTGTCTTCAAAATTCGTTGGTGCAATGTTATATTGGCTCCTATAAACTCAAATTCCCCCCCTCTTTTTTGCGATTCTGCCACAATGACAAAGTTTGTCCTGCCCCTTCTTGTCCTGTCGTTGCCGCTTTCCATTTGGGCCGAAGATGCCAAGCCCGTTAAACCGCTCATGCAAAAGACCGAAGCCGAGGAAACCCCGCGAGAGTTCGAAGAGGTCGCCCTGGAACTCTTCCAGAAAAAAAAACTGTTCGATAAAAAATCCTATCCTGAACTTCGAAAATCTTATGCCTACACATTTTCGCTCCAGCAGGCATATTCCATTCAGGAAGCCTGGGGCAGTGAAATCGAGCCTTTTCGAAAGTATATGGACGAACATCCCGCAATTCGGGAGCTGCTTTTTCTCTCGATTGATACGGGCCAAGGAGGCGACAACGTCATCGAGGCTCTCAAGCTCATGAAGACGATTTGGGAAAAATATCCCAAGGAATTTGAAGCCTATCCTTCGCTTGCCATTGCCGTTAGCCTCGTTTGGGACCGACCGCGGGGAGCCCTGCACGGCAGTCCCGTGGGGCAACACAAAGCGGTCAACGTCTCCGACCCGGCCGATGCGCTGACGAATTTTTATTATTATTCCCATGCTGAACGTATTATGGGTGACCGTATTCGGTATATGCCTTGGGAATTCCTGGCCCTGTTGGTCAATCACAAAACATCGCTGGCCGAGCGGAAGTGGGCTATTGAAAATTATCTGCCCAAGAGGGCGGGCATCGGCAAGATTTACGGTGAAGTTCCCTATGACCATCCGATGCTTGCCGGAAGTGACCCGAAATTGACCGGCCAGGAATGCACTTTGGCCAACCAGCTCAAGCTTGGCGGCGTCTGTACCTGCCAGGCCGACTTTGCCACACGCACGGCCAAATCGGTCGGCGTGCCCGCTTTTTGCGCCGGTGGAGAAGGACGCTTCGGTGGAGGTCATGCCTGGGTGATGTGGATCGAAATCGAGAATCTCTCCGCTCGGGGCATGCGCTGTTCCCTGAAATCGGAAGGCCGATACTTCGACGATCATTATTACGTCGGGCATACGGACGAACCCTGGAGCAGCCAAGGGACGACGGACCGGAATCTGGCCATGAAGCTTTATGGAATCGGCATTGACACCGCGGCTTATCGTCAAGCACAACTCGCTCTCAAGGCTTACCGGTACATTGCCGCCAAGGAAGCCTTTACGCCGAGGCAGCAACTTGACTATTACGCCAAGACCATCGACCTGAACCCTTATGCGACGGATGCCTGGCGCGGTATGGCTGAATTGGCTCGGGGCGGCGAACTCGATAAAAAGGATACGAACACGCTGAAAAAGTATTTCAACCTGCTATTCCAGGCATTTGCCCAGCACCCCGATTTTACCTGGGAAGTATTCGACGACCTGATTTCCTTTGAGCCCTGGAAAAAGCAGCGAGGGGAGAATTACGCCAAACTCTGTGCTCTGTACGAAGGGGCCAAACGCCCCGATTTGGCCTGTAAAGCCCGGATTCATTACGCCCGGCAGCTTGTCGTTGAAGAGCGGATTCCCGAGGCGCTCAAGGGGCTTGCGGGCACCTGCCTCATGTTCCCGCAGGAAGGCGCGATCGTGCCCGGCATTTTGGATGAAATGGATTCGCTCTGCAAATATGACAAAGAGAAAATGCAGGCGAATTACCAATCCATGGCCGCCTTCTACAAGGCCTTTCTGCCGAAAATTCCACAAAAGCGCGGCGGCTCGCCCAGTTCCTATTGCATGAACATGTACGAGCGGGGCATCAAGGTTTTTGAAACGGTCGGCGATGCCTCGGCCGCGAACCATTTCAAAAACGAACTCCAAAAACTTCGAGCTTCGGGAAAGTAGACAAGACCGTAAAGGCGATCTTCTCAATCTTCCTTGGCCATGCGGATGACTTCATCGATGGACGTGATGCCTTGGAGAACTTTGCGCCAGCCGTTTTCGCGCAGCGTCATCATGCCCGCTTTTCTTGCCGCGGCTTTGATTTCCTGCGATTGCCGCCCCATACTGGCCATGAGCCGGATGTCCTCGTCGGCGACGAGCAGTTCATACAGCGCGATTCGGCCCTGGTAACCCGTCTGGCGACATTCCCGGCATCCCACGGGCTGAAAGACGTCGATCTTTTCGTCCATCATTTTTTGGAACGGAAAATCTTTCGGAACTTCCGTGGGAATCGGATCGAACCGTTCCTTGCAATGCGGACAAAGCCTGCGGACCAGTCGCTGGGCCATGATGCCTTCAACCGTGGTGCCGATCAAAAAGGGCTCGACGCCCATGTCGGTCATCCGGGTAAAGGCCCCCGAAGCGTCGTTGGTGTGGAGCGTGCTAAAAACCAGGTGCCCGGTGAGCGAAGCTTGGATCGCGTTTTCCGCCGTCTCCAGGTCCCGGATTTCGCCCACGAGTACGACATCGGGGTCGTGCCGTAATATCGCACGTAAACTCGCCGCGAAAGTCAACCCGACCTTCGTGTGAACCTGAATCTGGTTGATGCCGTTGAGTTGGTATTCGATAGGGTCTTCCGTGGTGATAATTTTGGTCGCTTCGTCCTTGATTTCGTTCAAGGCGCTGTAGAGCGTGGTCGTCTTGCCGGAACCTGTGGGGCCCGTGACGAGAATAATGCCGTGCGGCTGTTGGATGAGCTTCCGGAAGGCCTGGTAAATGTCTTCGTCCATGCCCACGCCGCGCAAGGTGAAATCCATCTTGTCCTTGTCCAGAATACGCATGACAATGCCCTCGCCGTGAAGCATGGGGATGATCGAAAGACGAAGATCGATTTCCCGGCCTTGGACTTTCAGCTTGATTCGGCCGTCCTGGGGAACCCGCTTTTCGGCGATGTTCAAATGGGACATGATCTTGAGTCGACTTACGATCGCGCTTTGGAATCGATTGATTTCCGGCGGCATGGGCTGCGTTTGCAGGACGCCATCGATTCTGTAGCGAATTTTTATGCCGGATTCCTGGGCCTCGATGTGAATGTCGCTGGCCCGGAGTTCCACGGCTTCGGACAGGATTTCGTTCACGAGCCGGACCACGGACGCTTCCTGCGCCATCTGGGCATCGCCGCCTTGGTCCCATTCGACATCGTCGAGAACTTCGACATCGTCGTCCACCTGGGCCATGAGTCCGTCGATGGTTTCCGCACCCACACCGAGATGGGATTTGATCAGCTTGGCCAGTTCCGCCGGCAGGGCCACGACGGGGACCACAGGACGTTCCAAGGCTGCGGAAACGGCATCAATGGCGTAGAGTTCGAAAGGATTCGACGTAGCGACGAGAAGGGCCCCGTCGGGGTCCGTGCCCACGGGAAAGATTTCGTAACGGTGAACGAATTTGGCCGGGAAGCCTTGCAGAACGTCGCGATCTATCTGACTCTTGGCAAGATCGACAAGCCGGAGTCGGAGCGCCGCGGCGAGTTCCTGGTACGCTTTTTCCTCGGTCCGAACGCCCAGCGTGGAGAGTACCGACTGGAGCCGGCCCTCGTTTCGCAGGGCGTCGCGGACAACCTGAATTTGTGTTGTGCTCAACCCCGCGGGATCGGCGATTTCCGTGAATACGATCATAGTTTCTTAAACGAGCCGGCCGGATGCACAGCGTCAGCGGAGCTTCCGGATTTGTCCTGCGCGTCCGGCTCGTTGTTGTTTTGTTTGTCCGTTAAGCGAAAAAAACCGTCGAAGACGGGGTACATTTCCGGCTTCAATCCGACGGCGATTTTTGTTCCCGAGGAAATGTCGATCAAATAACAGGGGATAAAACGGCAAAACGGAAGATAACGGTCCCAATAGGTCGATGTCGCTCGTCGGCAATTCAAACCGCTCAGCGCAAAGTCCCGACGACTGCCGGGCAGGCAAACGGAAACGATGCCGTCCGCGATTCGAATCGTCCTCGGAAAGTGCCATAAAACAAAGGTCTGGTTGATCATGCCGCAGCCGTAAAAAAGGAGAGTGAGAACCCAGGCCCAGCAGAAATAAACCCAAATTGCTCCGAGGAAAATTTCGTCCAATATCGCGGCAACAAACCATAGAATTACGATCAGGGGCGAAAAAAGTAACAAAACGAAACCGATCCAACGGAGCGGTTTCCAACGGATGTCGTCTTTTGTCAGTGTTTCTTCCAACGTCTCATGATGCAAACGGTATTCGTACAACTCCGGCGAAACCGCTTTGATTTCGTCTTCGCCGTAGTCTTTGTCGTCGTACATTCGGATCATGGTCATGACGTTCCCTAACGAGGCGGATGCGCATCCAGCTCGTTTTGTTTGTCACAGCGTCTTGAAGACGTCCCGGGCGGCTTCGATCGTTTTTTGAATTTCCTCCTCCGTGATCGCCGTGGACATGAAAAACGCTTCAAACTGACTGCACGGGAAATAAAAGCCCCGCTCCATCATGCCCCAGAAAAACTTTGCGTACCGGGCCGTGTCGCAGCGCGATGCGGTTTCCCAGTCCGTGATTCTGCTCGAAAAACAGCCGCCGGTCGAACTCGTCGCCGTGGACCGCTGGACCGTACCGCCGCTGAAGGAGGTGCCGTTAACCAGGTATTTTCCCGAGTCGTCCGCCACGTCCGACGGCAGGAAAAACAGCGTCATCATCGAGCCGATCTGTTCAACTTGAACCGGAACACCTGCGTCCCGGGCTTCATCCTCAAACCCTTCGGCCAACATGGCCGTCTTGCGTTCCAAGGCGGCGAAGCATTTCTGTTCCGCCAGCACCCGGAGTGTGGCAATTCCAGCCGCCATGGCCAAAGGGTTGCCGCTGAGCGTGCCCGCTTGGAAGACCTTGCCCTGCGGGAGAACGTGGTCCATGATGTCGGCCCGGCCCCCGTAGGCGCCGACGGGCAGTCCGCCGCCGATGATTTTGCCCAACGTGGTGATGTCCGGCGTGATGCTGAATCGCTGACCGGCCCCGGCTTTTCCGGCTCGACCGCCGCTCATGACCTCGTCGAAAATCAGTACGGTTCCCGTGTTCTGCGTCAAATGCCGGAGCTCGTAGAGGAAATTCGAACTACCGATGACACAACCCATATTACCCGCGACAGGCTCCACGATCACGGCCGCGATTTCGGAGCCCTGCTCGTGGAAAAGGGCCTTGACCGCTTCCACATCGTTATACGGCAAAAGAAGCGTGTCGGCCACGGTGCCCGGTGTGACGCCCGGCGAATTGGGGACGCCCAACGTGGCCGCCGAACTTCCCGCCGCGACGAGCAGGGCATCGACATGACCATGGTAATTGCCGATGAACTTGACAATCTTATTTCGGCCCGTAAAACCGCGAGCCAAACGGATGGCGCTCATCGTCGCTTCCGTGCCCGAATTAACGAAACGAATCTTTTCGATCGAGGGAATCAAATCAATCAGGATTTTGGCCAGTTCATTTTCCGCGACCGTTGGAGCCCCGAAACTGGAACCCTTGAACAATGCCGACTGGACGGCTTCGACAACTTTCGGGTGAGCGTGTCCCAAGATCATGGCCCCCCAAGACTGGACATAGTCGAGATAACGGTTGCCGTCGACATCGATCAGGTAAGCACCTTCGCCTCGGTCGATGACAATCGGATCGCCTCCGACGGCTCCGAATGCGCGTGCCGGGCTGTTCACGCCTCCGGGCATTAGTTTTTTGGCTTCGGTAAAAACTTCACGGCTTTTATCAAGTTTCAGCATAGGTGTCGAGAACAGGGATTCCGCAGCGGGGCGATAAGGGAAAGGAGGCGACCATTTGCAGCAAAAACCTTGGGGCATCGGGGGAGATTTTGCCTTCTTAACCCGAAAGCATAAGGATAGCCAGAATCGGACGAATTTTCAATGCCGATTTGAAAAAAATCGCCAAGAAGTCCTATCTGCATGGATAGGACTTCTTGGCGATTGTCTTGTCGTGGAGTGGAAGGGTGGGTATAATCTCGTCAGATTTCGTGTGGATATGACGTGTTTTTTTCGGACCCGATGATGAACAAACGATTTGCGGCGGTTTTGATCCTCGGTGTATTCCTGATCGCCGCGACCATTTTTCTGCTTCCCTGCATCGGGCCGCGATTTTATGGCTGGTCGACACAGGCGTACCGCTTCCGTTTCGACAGGACGCTCTTGGCTGTGTTCGCCGGCGGTGGGTTGGCGCTGGCGGGGCTTGTGTTTCAGGCAATGTTTCGCAATCCGTTAGCGACGCCGTACACGCTTGGAATTGCCAGCGGGGCGTCTTTCGGGGCGGCCTTATGTCTTCATTCAGGAACGCTTTTCGGCATTTCGGCGATCGGAAACCTCCTGGGGGTTCCCGTGGGAACCTGGGGAGCCTTGGCCGGCGCTCTTTTGGCCACGTTGCTCGTTTTCTTCCTGTCTCGGTCGAAAGATTCCTCGTCCGAGCAGATGCTTCTTGCCGGCGTGGCGGTCAATTTTTTCTTTGCCAGCCTGATCATTCTCATCCAGTGCCTCTCCGCACCGCATCATGCCATGCAATTGCTACGCTGGACGATGGGGAACCTTTCTCAGGCCGTACCGGGTGATAACGCAAGGCTCGGGCCGATTGTCTTGGCCGCATTGGGCCTTTTGCTGTTCTTTTCGCGGGATCTCGATGTGATCGTCACAGGTCGGGAGCGAGCTCAGTCACTCGGCGTCGATGTCCGGCGGTTTCGGACCGTACTCTTCGTTTTGACGTCGCTTTTGGTCGGTTTGATCGTTTCATTCGCCGGACCCATCGGGTTCGTTGGACTCATGGTGCCGCACATCTGCCGACACCTGGTCGGGGTCGGCCACCGTGGACTGGTGCCCGTGGTGTTCCTGTTCGGCGGCGTTTTTCTAGCTCTTTGTGATACTCTGGCCCGGAGCGTGAACTTTCCCGCAGAGATTCCAGTGGGCGTGTTGACGAGCTTACTCGGCGGACCGTTTTTCCTGGTTTTGCTCCTGAGATCGGAAAAACGGCTCGGATGAGCAGGTCTGATGAATAGGTGGCATGGAAGTGTTTTGTGATGTTTGTGACGATCCTAGGGCCGGATCCCGGGAAAATAAGCCGTAATATTACTCGGTTGTCGGTTTTTATGCAAAAATTTCCTGGTAATATGGTATAGACAGGTAGTTTATTAGTGATTCTCCTTTGAAAAGGATTAACAGGTTATATAGCCCGCACCGGGGCCGTTCGATTGACTTACGAGCTCGATCATGTAGTCGATCGTTTACGTTGTGTCTGCATGAAGTTCGGGTTTGCTTGAGCTTACATGGTTTTCCTCTTTTCTGCCACAATTCTTGTCGTTCTGACTGTTAAATAGAGAGCCAAAGTGGTATTGTCGGTTTTTTGAACGTATAGCGTGAAAATTGTTGTTTTCCGCCTCGCATGAGGCGCGAAGGATACAAGACTTTAATTGTTGAGATCATTTACGATTGCCTTGCCTGTTTTGATGCTATACTCTTCTTTCTTCCGACAAAAATGGACACCGCTTTCATGAACAGTGTTCCATGCTGCCGAGACCGTCCAAGAAGTCGTCGACAGTGGAACAAGCGGTTTATCTCGTTCATCTAAAAGGGTTTCGCGTTGTTTTACATCCCGGAATCGAACCTATAAAACTCATTGCCACATTCATAGGAGTACGGCACTATGTTGAACAAATTCAAGATCGGACTGAAACTGGCCTTCGGTTTCTTTATCGTCATCGCGTTGCTCGTCGCCGTTGCCGTCACCGCCTACATCGGAATGGGGATCAGTGCCGACAGTATGAACGAGGCGCTGAAGACCGAGGACCTGCAAACCAACGTCATGTCGATGCGGCGTGAAGCGCTTTTCTCGCAGATCGTATCGTGTGACAGCACGATTTACGGGAACCTGGAAAACATCAAGGAGCGGTACAAGCATGACGCGGAAATCGACCGTATTTCCACGGAAATCGAACATGATCTTTCAGAAGAGAATAAGAATAATCTGGCCCGGCTGAGACCTCTTTACGACTCCTATAAAAAAGCCGACGACCAGTGGTACGCTCTGGAACGGCAACGGCGGACGGCGAATGAGCAAATGGTCAAGGACGCTGGCGTTCTCACCAAAGCCTTCGAATCGCTCCGGGATGAATTCACGACCCTCGGTGAAAAAACCGAAGCGAAAAAGATTGACGGCATCGACATGATGCCCGTTTCCCGCTCGGAACAGATCGGCGATGTCGAATACTGCCTCTTCCATTTCGAAGCGGCAAGGCGGTTACTCTACATGTATATCGCCGAAAAAGATCCGGTGAAAGCCGAAGATCACCGAACGGAGATGCTTGACGATCGCCTTCCGGCCATCCGAAAACGTCTGGAGAAGATCCGCGCCTCGGTCGTGGGAGATCGCCAAACGATGGTCGACGATCTCAACAAGACGATGAACAATTGGAGAGCCAGTTTCGATACGCTTGTCGAATGCGTTCAAAAACAGGACAAATCCAACGTCACACTCGATCAGGCGACACGGGATGTCGACGCGTGCATGGCCGACATGCTGGAGGTGCTCCAAAAACGCACCGGCGAAATCCGTGCGGAAGCGACGGTGACAGGCAACCGGATCGTCGGCCTTATCGTCGCCGTTGCGGTTTTGGCAACCCTTTTCGGGATCGTGGTCAGCTTTGTTCTGAGTCGCAACATTACGAAGGGCATCGCCAAGGCCGTCGGCGCGTTGAATCTTCTCGCCCAGCAAGGCGATCTCATGCTGGAAATCCCCACCGAGGACTTACGTCGCGGCGACGAAATCGGCGATCTGGCGAAATCGGCGAACGCCATCCTGAACGATTACAAAACGATCGGTGGGATGGCCGAATCATTGGCCGGCGGCGATTGGCGCGTGAGCGTCAAGGAAAAGAGCAACGTGGACGTGATGAACCAGAATCTCGGCAAGATGCTCGTGCAGGTCAACCAGGCTCTCAGTGAAATCAACGAGAATGTCAAACAGGTCTCGACCGGCGCCGGTGAAGTCTCGTCGGCCTCGCAAACGCTGTCCAGCGGGGCCCAGGAATCGGCGGCGTCACTGGAAGAGATCACGGCCTCGATGAGTGAAATCAGCAGCCAGACGAAAGCGAACGCCGAGAGCGCCGGCCAAGCGCGAGACCTCGCGCAGCAGGCGACTCGGGCGGCGACCGAGGGACAGGAAGCCATGCAGAAAATGACCGGCGCGATGGAACGGATCACAAAGAATTCCACGGAAATTCAGCGGGTGATCAAGGTAATCGACGATATCGCGTTCCAAACGAACCTGCTCGCCCTGAACGCCGCCGTGGAAGCGGCTCGAGCGGGCGTTCACGGTAAGGGGTTCGCCGTCGTCGCGGAGGAAGTTCGCAATCTGGCCGCCCGAAGTGCGAAAGCCGCCGCTGAAACGACGGAATTGATTTCCAAGAGCGGCCAGGAGATCAGTAACGGCGGTACCGTGGCTTCGCAAACCTCGGAGGTGCTCAATTCGATTGCCGACCAGATCAAACAGACGACCGATCTTGTGGCGGGCATTGCCGTGGCCAGCAACGAACAGGCGCAGGGCGTGGCGCAAATTACGGTCGGACTCCAGCAGATCGACCAGGTGACGCAGCAGAATACGGCCGCCGCCGAGGAATCGGCCAGCGCCGCCAATGAAATGAGCAGTATGGCGTCAAAACTTCGGGAATTAGTCGCAAAATTCAAATTGCGAGCCTGATCGCAAACCGAAAACACACCGCCAGCCGGGATGCCTATGCTCCCGGTTTTTTCATGAACATTTTTCCGTATCGATTCCAAAGACGACCATGATGAAACTTTCCAACTGCAAAATATCGATTCAACTCGTTGTTATACTTTCCCTGCTCACGATTTCGATCATGGCTCTCTTTTTGGGCCTTATCTGGTACAGTCAGAGTGCCATGCTCGCTTCGTCGGTTACCGGCATGGAGACGATCAAAACGACTCTTGAAGAGTCGGGCAAAGGCATTTCCGAAAAACTCCGGCAAAATGTGGTCAACGTCAATGGTACGGTGAGCACGACAGTGGAAACGTTAAGCAAGAAAAATCTGGATACGCTGGCTCATCAGGCCTCGATCGAAATTCGTATCGGTATTGAAGGAGCCTTGGAACAATCGCGAGCTCTGGTCAATTTGATCAAGGTTTACAAATCCGAAACCGGGACGCCGGATCGTCAATATATCCTGAACAACCTGGCCGCGATCAACAGAGAAAATCCCCATTACCTGGGCGTGTGGGCGGGATTCGAGCCGAACGCCTTCGACGGCAAGGACGTCGATTTTGCCAAAAAAACGGAAATGGGCTGCACGGAAACGGGACGCTTTATCCCCAACGCCGTCACGAAGGACAAGAAGATCATGTTTGATCTGTTAGGAGATATCGACACCTCGGACTATTACACGGTAGCCCGGGACAAACAGCGTGAGTATGTCACACCACCTTTCGAATACCAAGGCACGGTCATGATTTCCGTTGCCGTTCCGATCGAACTGAATGGCAAATTCATCGGCGTGGCCGGAATTGACCTGGACGCTGCCATCGTGAAAGAAATACTCGACAAGCCGGCTTACCGGCC
>JBEBTM010000075.1:0-12345 GCA_040393745.1 Thermogutta terrifontis
GCAATCGTAATCGCATCTCACGAACCAACTCCTCAAGGAGCGTATCGATTCGTTTGAGATTTTTACTTCGCGTTTCCGGAACGTCGTAACCGATATTTGCGAAGAATTCTTTTGCCTGTTTCCGTTCTTTATCCGTCGCCAACCTCGGATCACGTTCTTCGCCTTGCAGTTTGATCGTAAATTGCCGCTCCAGACACGCCCAACAGGCGTTTTTGACCGAATCATCGGCAATGCGGCGATACAAAGTCCGTTCAATGAGCGGTTTTCCATCCTTCCCTTTTTTGTCCTTGTTTTTTCGATTGAGAGTAAAAAACAGATCGGATTTTTCTGGCAATTTCTGTTTGTTCGCCTCCGCCGCTTTTTCGATCTGTTCTTTCGGAACGACTTCCCACACGGCGCAGGAAGCCCCGAAGCGATGGCCAAGGTCGACCGAGAGAATCCGCAGGCCGGGAATATGCTTTAGACGACCGTTGCCGAAATGAATGTTTTCGTTGCGAAAATATTTCGGTAGCAATTTTTCGTCGGTTTTGGGGAACATCTCTTGGTAGCGGTTCCAAGCGTCGGGATAGCGCAACTTCGACGAAAACGAGACGAACCATTTGACGCGGTTCAGCAATTTTTTTGCTCGATTTCCGAGTTTGGTGTTCCCCCAGCTTTCCGGATCGAATGGGGTCGCCTCCGGATTCTTTTCCTGGATTTTCTCGACGATTTTTGCGATCTTGTTCAGTTCGTCCCTTGCAATTTGGAGACGGCTGTTCCAATGGTTGTCTTCGAAAATACCGACCTTTGGTTTTTCCGTCGTTTTCAATTCGCTTTGCCCGAAACGGTCGAGCCGCGGAACGTTTTTGGCGGTTTTTTCCTTCGAATCGACAATCGATCCGCTTTCGAGCAGGCCGAGTCCGATGTCCCGTCCGAGCCGTTTGTTGCTCCATTTGAGGTTTTCTTCCACGATCGAACCGTCGTCGGCACCGATCAAGTCGATTGTCAGTCGACGCAACGGGGGAACGTTTCCCCCGTTTTTCACGGCGGACAATCGGGCATAATTTTCACGCACGGAAAATTTGACCGCCGGCCTGGAATCGCCGAAGTCGCAATAGACCGGATGCGAAAGCGGATCGGGATGGCGGTAGGCGGGAACCTTGAAGCGCTGTTTGTCATACTCCGCCTGTCGTCCGGCGGCATAGTTTTCCAAAATTTTGTGATCTGCCCAAAGCTCTTTATACTCGTCCTCGGCCAGCTCGGTAAATAGATTGATGTCGCCGAATTTTTTGATATTCTCATTATCCTGTTCTTCTCGGGCGGCCTTCTCTCTTTCATCTTTATCCTTGCATGTCTTCCAAGCCGCCAAAACTTCTTTCCAACCGCCAAGTGCCGCTTTGCGAATACGATAAGCGTCTTCGGCATTGGAATTTCGGGAGCGTGTTTTACAATACTCGTCAAGCAGGCTCACGATGCTCTCCGGAACCTTTTCAATGGCTTTCAGGTTTTCCTCAAATTCCTTTCGTCTGGCTTCCGCCAGCTTGATCCACGAAAGCCGCGAAATGAGCTTCCTCGCCGCATGGTCGAGCATTACGCAAAACATTTTTCCACCGGCATCTTTTCCATTATCTTCGGTTGCCTGCTCTTTTTTCTTTCGACTTGTTGGAATTGCCGTATCGGACTTGACATTATAAAGAAAACCTGTTTCGCGCTCGACTTGTTCTTTGATTTTCAATGCATACGGACGAGCTCCTTTACTGCCGCGATTACCGTATGCATTATCACGAGCGCTCTCTGTAGCAGTCATCAATTTTTTTATTTCATCCAATGAAACAGCAGGAGCATCGTAGATTTCCTTTAATTTGTTAGTAACCCCTTTGCCAGTTTTGTCAAATTTTAACGATAAATTTGACTCTTCCAGTTTGTCCTTAAACTCATGGCCTGATGTCGTTTTTAATAATTCCTGATTGGCTGAACACCATTGATAGAATTGATGTAAATTGTTGGCAATCGTCTCGAAATCTGAACCCTTACCGCTTCCAAGCCGCTTTGAAAGCCAATTCAATGCGGCTTTACACATTTCTTTAGCCTTTTCCTGCTTTGGTTTTTCTGCATCAGCGTTTTCTTGTTCGTCGTCATCTCCGTTCTCTTGTTTTTTCTTGTTATTCTTATTTGAAGAAGCGGGCTGCATATACACTTCTTGCTTAATTATTGGGAATTTAACTCCCTTGAGTTCCAGAAAATCCCAAATGTCATCTTCATTGATCTTCATTTTCCATTTCTTCTGAAGATCGTCGAACATCATGGAGCGGTTGACCCAGACGGCATCGTTGCGGATTTTAGCACAGAGCGAATTTCGGCAGTCGGCCCACCAAAGATCGATATCCGAAGAAGAAAGTTGACGTTTTTTCAGAATGCCACGAAATGTCTTCTCGATTTTTTGATCCTTTTCCGGATCATTCTGTTTTGCGACGTGATAGTTTTCCGGTGCGCCGGCCGAATCTTCCACGGAAAGCCACGAAAGGGCAAGGATGATCCGGCGATCTTTCAGCTCTCCCATCCCTTTGGCGTTCTTGTCGGCCAGCGTATGACTGATTCCGCCGCAGAATGTCAGTAGGAAATCGCCGAAAACCTTGGCTCCCAAATTGACCGCCGAATGGGTTCGCCAAAGATGGTCGCGCCATTTTGCGTCACCGGATGTTCCTTGAAGTCGTAAAGTGTAAGATCGGGATGATGTTTTTTCTGCCATGGGATTATTTTGCCTATCTGTTTCAATGTCTGTTGAAATTCCTCAAGAGATATGCCTCGGCGCGTATGCGGTATACGAATTCGGCACTGTTCGTTCTTCTTGCGGAGAGAAAACAAATGCGCCGCAATATTTTTTTGCCGCTTTAGTTTTATCTTCTCGCTCAACTAGTTGGTTTCGCACACTTTTCCGCAACTTTCTACCTAATGGCGTTTTCGAGATGCGAGTTCTGCAAATGATTCACTCTTCCTTGTTTTATTTTCGTACGGTAAAATAAAACGCCAGTCGCTTCGGGACGCCGTCTGAATGCTTTGGAACGGTGACATCGTTCGACTGTCCAATCCAGTTCACGGTGAGCCTTTGCCAAAGACACTATAGAAGTCATCCGGAACGACTGGGCTTCGGTACCCTCGTGTTTTCTCGGCGGCCCATTCTTTCGAGAACTGGGCGGCACGGGACTTGATTTCGTCCTAATTGTGACGCGAAAGGAGTCGCGCATGGCAACGGCATGGTTTGCGAAAGCGCTTCATTATATCAAATTGACGATCAGAACACCAGACGACCGAACATATTTTCGTGAGCAATAATCAATAAAGATATTTCGCATGCGGTTACCAAAACCGCTGCAAAGGGCCCGCACTGAACGGCAGTCAAATTCTTTGTCTAAAACCGGTTAGGTGGTCTCCTTCCCATCCCGTTGGCGCGGAATTCGGTGCTGGTCGCCAATCTGTGATTCTCCTCGATTTCGGCCCGTTGCCGCCTTGACGCCCTTGTCAGGCCACCTGTTGCGTTCCCGGTTCCGGTTCGGCCAACGGGCCGAAACGCCGGGATCGCCCATGCGGGCGAAAAACACAGCGTCACGACAAGACTCGAAAACAACCGTGGTGGGTGAACGCGGTAGGGCCGTCCCAATGGCTCTTGAACCCGTCGCACAATCACTTCGACCGCTTGAACCCTCACAACCGCTATTTTACTCTCGGTCGAAGAAGAGTCGAAAACGGGCCTTCAACCCTTCGATAGAAGCCTGGAGCAAATTATTCACTTTTTTCGACTTTGCAATCCTCCTGTTTTAATGGCAAGCCTACTTGACTCGGTAAAAAAACGGCATAAAATCAGTAGCAAAGAGAAGTTAAAGAAATTTCTCCTTGTGTAATTGAAGGAGATCGTCAATGCCCGGAGGAAGAAAACCCAATGAAGCGGCGGTCGAGCTGAAATAATACGCGGGTCCTGTTATTAAAGACGGAATATGGCGTTTTTTGTATGACATTGATGGAAGCCGAAAAGAGATATACATCGGTAAAGAAGTAAGAGTCCTGCATGACGAAACGACGGTCGGTATGACCTTGCAATCCGTTTTGAATGATTTCAATGCGTCCAATATCAAAATCTGTAATATGCTGAAATAAAAGGAGTTAAAAACATGCGAAAAGTGAATATTTCGATCATCGGAGAGTCGATCAACGATTCCGTACCGTCCACGCATGAACTCTTCGAGGCAGGGGATTTCGACGGCGTCAAGGAGCTTGCCCTGTTTCAAGAGGAAAAGGGGGCCGCTTATATCGACGTCAACGTCGGCGGACGTGACGCCGCGTTTTTGGCTGAGATGATTCGAACCGTTCAATCCGTTGTGAAACGACCGCTTTCCATTGACACGCCGGACCCCGTCATGGCCGAGTCGGGACTCCGAGCCTGTGATGATTCCGCAGGCACGCCTATCCTCAATTCGATTTCACCGTTGCGAACCGAAATGTTTTCGCTTTACAAAATCAAGCCCTTTAGGCCCATTTTGCTCATTTCAGAATCGCAACAGGACGGGCAACCTGTTGCGTGCCATACCGCTGCGGAAACTTACGATGCCGCAAAATTCCTCTTGTCCGAAGCAAAAAAGGCGGGAATCCCCAATAACGATTTGATTTTCGATCCCGGCATCGCCCCCATCGGCTCCGACAGTGAAGGGAATCTGGCCCGGCTTCTTGCGGCCATGAAGTCGATCCATGAAGATCCCAGCTTCACGGGCGTACATTTCTCCGTAGGGCTGAGCAATTTCACCGTCATGCTGCCGCCGAAACGGAAGCTCGACGGTTCGCCGGTGAAGAGCCAACTGGAAAGCGCGTTCCTGACTCGGGCAATTCCGCTGGGGCTCGATTTCGTTATCGGGTCGGTCAAACGGAACTACGAAATCCTGGAAGAAGGCCATGATGCGCTGGTTTGCGTGGACGACTGCGTCAAACTCGGCGGATTTGATTCCATCATGCGTGTCCGAACATTTTATGCCACAGGTCAGTAAACCGAATTGCGACTGTTTAAGTCGTGTTTGCCGTGTCTTTACAGCACGGGGGTTCGAACGTATATTATACTATTCCGGTGGTATGCAAACGCATGATACGCGGCATAAGCGCAAGGCGATTATCCTATTTTCACCTAAATTTTCACTTTCTACTTTGATTAAAAAACCATGACAGCAACGATTTACTACGACAAAGACGCCGATCTTTCCAATCTCAAGGGCCTGAAAATCGCGATTCTCGGTTACGGTTCGCAAGGTCATGCCCACGCCCAGAACCTCCGTGACAGCGGCTGTGACGTGATCATCGCCGAAATGGAAGGCACGCAGAATTACGAATTCGCCAAGCGGGACAAATTCGAGCCCATGAAGACCGAAGACGCCGTGAAAGCGGCCGATTTGATCGTTTTGACACTTCCCGACGAACTCCAAGGCGCGATTTTCGAAAGCCAGATCCGACCGAATCTGTCCAAGGGCAATATTATCGTCGCCACCCACGGTTTCAACGTCCATTACGGCCAGTTCAACATGCCCGCCGGTGTCACGACCCTGTTGATCGCACCCAAGGGCCCCGGCCATCTGGTCCGGAGCGAATTTCAAAAAGGCGGCGGCGTGCCTTGTTTGATTGCATTGGGCGAAGGAGCCGGCGAAAAGGAACGCAAAATCGGCCTCGCCTACGCCAAGGGAATCGGCGGCACCAAAGGCGGCGTGATTGAAACCACGTTCGAAGAAGAGACCGAAACCGACCTCTTCGGCGAACAGGTCGTTCTTTGTGGCGGCGTGTCCGAACTGGTCAAAAAGGCCTTCGAAGTGCTTGTCGAAGCCGGTTATCAGCCGGAAATGGCGTATTTCGAATGTATGCACGAACTCAAGCTGATCGTCGACCTGTTCTATCAAGGCGGCCTGAACTACATGCGTTACAGCGTCTCGAATACGGCCGAGTACGGCGACTACACCCGGGGCCCGCGCATCATCACGGACGAGACGAAGAAGGAAATGAAAAAGATCCTCGAAGAAATCCAGACCGGCGAATTCGCCCGGGAATGGCTCGTCGAAAACAAGGTCAACGCCCCGCGTTTCAAGCGGATTCGTGCCATCCAACGCAAGCACGAAATCGAGGAAGTCGGCCGCCGGCTCCGCAAACTCATGAGCTGGATCGACGTGAAAGAAGTGTAAACTCGCTTTCGAGCCGGGGGTAGCGAACGCAGCCCCCGGGAGTTTTGACTTTGAGGGGCCGCCATGTGGGAATTTCTCGGTGTCGTCGTTGAAGCTGTCGCAAGCATACTCATGACAACTTGGTGGTACGGCGATTCGGACGAAGAGCGTCGCGGCTGTCTTTGGGTCCTTGTGTTTTTCGTAATTTTGTGCATCGTGATCGGCGTAATCGTCTGGCTCGTCATGCGGTCGTGAAAAATCCGATTCTCAACATCGCGGACTCTTTGCCCCTGGAACTTTGGCTCGGCCACGGCGTGCTTTTGGCCGTCTCCGGGGGGGCTGACAGTACCGCTTTACTCCGCTTCATGCACGCCGAAGCCGGAAAGCTCGGGCTCGCGAGGAATCTTGCCGTGGGTCACGTCGACCACGGTTTGCGAGGCGAGGAATCCGACGGCGACGCCGATTTCGTACGAAATATTGCGAACGAACTTGAACTGCTCTTTTTTTTGCACCGAATCGACGAAGACGATTGGAAATCCGACGGAACGGGCAGTCGGGAAGCCGCGGCCCGGCAGATACGGTACGACTTTTTGCTCGACACGGCCCACACGCTGGGTTTTCGTTACATCGCCACGGGGCACACCGCGGATGACCGGGCCGAAACCGTTTTACACCGCATTCTCCGGGGTACGGGGCTCTCGGGCCTTTCGGGCATCGCCCCGCTGCGGCAACTGAGCCCGGCGGTGACGGTCGTTCGCCCGTTACTGGACGCCAAACGTTCCGACCTTCTCGAATACCTTGCCGATCGCGGCCAGAACTATCGTACCGATTCAAGCAACGCGGAAAACGACTTCACCCGGAATAAGATTCGAAATCGACTTTTGCCTTCGATCCGGGAGGAATTCAATCCGGAAATCGATGCGGCGTTGAATCGATTGGCCTGGATTTCGCACGAAAACGACATCGTCCTCCGGGAACTTGTCGAAACCGCGTTGGAACACGTCGTTTTGCGGCGAACGCCGGAATCGGTCCTGTTCGACAAAACGCTTTTATGTCGATTCGGCGATGCGACGATCCGGGAATTACTGCATCGGCTCTGGGCTCGGCAAAGCTGGCCTTTGCGTGAAATGGGCTTCGATCAGTGGTTCGACCTGGTCGATTTTTTTCGAAACGGTACCGGCTCCCGAATCTTGCGAGGCGGCGTGGAGGCGATTCATGACGGTGATCGCTTTACACTTCGGCAAGGCGGGGCAAACTCGGAAGCATGATCGTAAATTGGGTGCCGCAATTCGGTTCACTTTGAACCGTAATCCTTCCACCGTGGGCTTGGATGATTTTCCGGGTCATGGCGAGCCCCAGTCCGCTGCCGCCGCCCTTGGTAGAGAAGAAAGCGTCGTAAAGATGTTGCATGGTTTTTTCGTCGATGCCGCAGCCGGTGTCAATCAGGTCGATCGCGACTTCATCGCCGCCTGGCCGGGTCCGAAGGACAAGCTGTCCCCCGTCGGGCATGGCTTGCTGGGCGTTGATGACGAGGTTCAAAAGAGCCCGGTGGAAGGATCGGCGGTCCAAAAGCACCGTCGGTAGGTCACTGGCGAGATATTCGACGATTTCAATGTTCGATTCGGTCGCCTTGGGTCGGAAAAACTCGATCACCTCCCGGATTTCCCGGTTCACATCGCTCGGCTCCATATCGAGACGATGGGCTTTGGTGAAACTAAGAAAATTGTTGAGCAATTCTTCCAAACGACGACACTCACGCTGGACGACCTGGATTTTTCGCTGGGCTCGGCGTCCTTGGGGAGAGTCGACTTCCTCCAGATCCTCCTCCAAAAGCTCCATGTTCAAGCGAATCGTGGACAATGGATTCTTGATCTCATGCGCCAGCCCTCCCGCGAGCCGGGCAATTTCCGCGTATTGTTCCTGATGCGTCGTTTCAGCACTCATAACGGCTTCTTTCTTTAGATAAATCCCCACGGAAATTATCGCAAATCTCCGGTATTTTTCAAGGGTGTTGTGAAAGATAGAAGAATGGGGGTTATCTTGAAAAGTCGAATACATTTTTAATTTTCGATCTTCTATTGACTTTTTGACGGATAATCCAACAATAGAACAAACGACCGATTGATTTGTCAATTTCAGGAAAAGGGATAATCATGAGCAAGATCGAATACGTCACCGTCGATCCAAATCTGCTGAAAACGGAAGAGAGAATCGTGTTGGCGTCGATGAAAGTGTTTTCGCAGTACCCTTTGGATGCCGTTTCGCTCAGGATGATTGCCAAGGAAGCGGGGATTACGCTGTCACTGATTTCTTACCACTACAAATCGAAAGAAAATCTGTATCAGGTCGTACTGCGGCGAATTCTGACTCAGGTGGAAGGTTTGCTGGAAAAACAGTTTCAAACCCTGAATTCCGAGCGAGGTATTTCCGTTAAGGCCGCGAGAGCATACTTGGAAGAGATCGTTGATTTTCTGACGGACAAAATGTTTGCAAACCCGAACTCGTCGCTTTTCGTCAAGCTGGTTTTCCATGAGCATATGAATCCTTCCGGCATTTATGACGAGCTGTACCGGGATTTCTTCAAGAGGGCGATCGATTTGATGAGTCAAATGATCCGGATCATCGGAAAAAACATCGACGAGCGTCGCGCCGCCTTCCTGGCCTTCGGAATGATCGGGCAAATTTTCGGTTTCCGACTGGAGCGGGAACTCATGATCCGGCATTTGGAAATCGAGGGCTACTCCGCTGACGAAGTCAAGGAGATTCGAAATACCGTGCTTCAAAATGTGATGGCGGCGATCCAGGCGGAAAGGTAATGGAATTGAGAGATGCCATATTGACGTAGCGTAAATAGGGACGGGGATACGCTGAATTCTATCGAAAATCGCGGTCGTACAACTTTTCGCCGTTGACGATTGCTTCACGCATCCTGCGCTCGATTTCCTTGAGCCGGTCGTATTTTTCCTGTTGCTTCGCATCTCGCGGCGGAACCGGAACACCGTCCGGGTCTTCGCCGCGAGGCGTTTTCTCCAAAGCGTGCTTGCCGTGGGTGATGATTGCAAGAGCCTCCACATATTCCGGTGTTTTTCGGTCCGCCGCGGTTTTCCATTTCGAAAGACAGGGGCTCCGTTCGGGCCTGTCAAAGGAGATTCCCCAGTCCAGATCCCGACCTTTCACGCCTGTCAATTCAGCCAAGCGGCCGAACTCGGCATTGGAAATCGGGCAGCGACCGTACCTGCCGTTCGGGAATGACGTCGAATACGTACCGTAATAAGGTGTGTTGACGTCGATCCATGTCATGACCCGATCGACAACATCCGGGTGAGTTTCGGCATCGACATAAACGCCCCGTTTTTTTCGTTCCTGGTCAATGGCGGGGTCGGCATGGCCGTCACACATAACCTCGGCCAAGCGGCTTTGCGTCGAACCCCAGGAATAGGGCTCGAGTTTGACATGCGAGCCCGCCCCCACGGCTTTGACGAGCCCCCGCCGTTGGATTTCGACGTAAGATGTGTTGAAAATCGTGTTACGATCTCCGGCCAGATTCGGCATCCGTTCGTTTTGTTCCACTTTGCCGTAATCGTGACAGGTGACGCAGTATTGATCGAAAACGGGCTCCTGCACCTCTTTCACGTAGCTAAAAAGCCGCGGCGGACCGTGCCAGCCGTTCATCGGCGTCGGCGGGTTTTTCATCGCCTTGGGCGTCCTGACAAGCGACGGGAACGTCGCCAGGCGATCTTCGTGGCATCCGAAACAACCATTCGTTTCACCGGGCCGAACAATCATTCCGCTTCGCATCGATTGGATCATGCGGCCTTTTTCGTCCAATAACTGGAGGTAAAGAAACGTGTCGGCCGGCACTTCGAAGCCGACGCTTCCGTCATCCTCGGTCGGGACCGTTCCCAGGATTCGCTTGTTATTGAAATCTTTCCAGGCCATGCCCGGCGCCTGTTCGCCCGTGCCGTTATCCCAGCCGCTTGAGGACCATGTACGTTTTTCCGGTGATTCGATGACCCGGATGAATTTAGCGTCCCCCTTTTTCACCTTCTCCATGCCGTATCCCTCGTAGACGTTCATGACCGTGAAAACGCCGGTCGATTGCGAATAATCGGCCTTGCCCGCATGCATCGGCGGAGGGGGCACCCGCGAAAGCGGCGTCGGATCATAACAGCCGGGCGCATCTTTATCATCGTGAACGAGAAGCATCGTGCCGTCGCGGCCGAGCAGGTAAATGCCCATACGTTCACCTTTACCGGTCATGCCCGAGGCTAGGAACCATTGGTCCGAAAGCGGAAAAGGGTCTTCCAGCTTCGGCCTGACCCGAATAAACGTATCGTAATTTCCGGCGTCCACGAGATCGACCGCCGAGGCGGGCCAGGTTTGGAGTACGGCCTGTTTTCCGTCGATACCGAGTTGACGGTCGATCAACGCGACGGCTCCCCAGGGACGATCATGGCAGGAAGAAAATGTTGCAACGAAAACCGATGAACTGCCGGGAAGGATCCTTGCATCGATCACTCCGCCCGGCGAGGCGGTATTGTTGCCCCAGAAAATCGCGTGATTGAAACCTTCGTCCGTCGTCATCCAAACGCCCTGGGCATCGCCGAAATTCCGGTCGACGTACTCCCAGCGATCGTAAAGAATCCGGCCGTCGGGAAGCAGGGAAGCGTGCCCTTCGAACAGGGTGTTTTTACCGATCTGGTGGATATTCGAACCGTCGCCGTTCATTTTGTACAAATTGCACATGATATGGCGGTTGCACATGCAAAACTTGGGTTCCCGGGTCGCGGAAAAGATGATTTGCCCGTTCGGCAGATAAAGCGGGTCGATGTCGCTCACGCCGGGCAACTGCGTGAGTTGCCGCAGGAAGGAGGCGTCGGACTTTTCGTCCGGCTTGACAATGAGCGGTTTCGATGCTTTCTCCAGCAATTCGGCAAGTTCCAGTTCATAAATATGGTAGTCGTCCTCGATGTTCCTGCGAATCGAGACGAGCAGGCGTTTCGCGTCGAATGACAGGCAAGGATCGCGTACGACACCGGCGGGAACTTCGAGCAATATTCGAACGGAATCGTCTTTCGGATTCCAAAGCCGGAGCGAGCCGCCGCCTTCGAATTTTTCCTCGTTGATTTCTCCCGCCTGGAAGAGTGTTTCCGTGTTGTGGTGGTCGAGCCTGTATTGCTTTCTCGTTACGTATATGATCGGCTGGGCCGACAGGAACGGATTCGTTTTGGCCGCTTCGATCCGGGCTTTTTCCTCGGCCTCTTTTTTTGTGACGACATCTTCCAAGTACCGTTTTCGTAGGTCCGTTTTCGCTTCGTCGATTCGGCCTTCCGCACGGAAGTCATCCATTCGAATATGAGCCCAGCCCCCCGTTTCGCGGTCGACGACCTGCAACACGAATGCCTTGCCTTTCAACTTCGACGTGTCCCAGACCGTTTCATGAAGCGATTCGGAATTTTGCCCGCGAGCCTCCAAAACCGGTTTGCCGACGGAACCGTCATCGGTGACCGGACACAGTCCGGCGTATGTTCCGGGACGACTGCCGCCGCCGATCAGGAGCCGGGCTTCATCGCCTTGAATCACGAAAACCGGCGATTCGAGGACGCAGACAGTATCGTCCGTCGGACGATCATTCACGGCCTGCTCCAGTGTCGTCAGGTAATATCGCCCGCGTTTTTCATACTTTTTATTCGGGTTATTATATTCGAACTCCCGGTTTCCGACCGGTTTCGTATTCACACCTTCGACGACCCGCCAGCCTTCACCATCCAGGCTGCCGGATTCAAAGTCGAAGACGACCTGTTCCGCCGAATGAAGTGCCGGTCCCGATAGGATCGTCATGAGCAACGCAAGCAGTAGCGGAAATAGACGCATGGCTTTTATTCCTTGTTTTCTTGAGGACAAATGGGCGAAGGAAATGATCATACGTGACATGGACCGTTCTTTCCGTTGTTACGGCATTCGCATTCTTCCAAAAAATTCATTGTAAACCAAACGCCGCCTTGAAGGAAGTGGCAATTTTAGGGTGGAGCGATTCGTTGACGCCGTTGGAGATTTCTCGCCATGCCACTGAGTAATGCCGAAGTCATGCAGGTGCCGGAATTCGAATCACTTCATTGTCCCAACGATTCTTTCAATGATAACGGAATCAAAGCCGTTGTCCAGACTCTTGCGTTCGACG
>JBEBTM010000076.1:0-12302 GCA_040393745.1 Thermogutta terrifontis
TGGGAGCCGAAGCGATCCGCAAGCTCCTGGAAAACCTCGACCTGAAAACGCTGTCCGAGGAACTCCGTCAGGAAATGACCGAGACCCGCTCGAAACAGCGAAAAAAAGATTTGATCAACCGTCTCAAGCTCGTCGAAGCGCTTCGTGACAGCGAAAACAATCCGGCCTGGATGGTCCTCGACGCCATCCCAGTCATCCCGCCGGACTTGCGGCCGCTCGTCCTCCTGGAGTCGGGGACCTTTGCCACGAGCGACCTGAACGACTTGTACCGCCGGATCATCAACCGGAACACCCGGCTCAAGAAACTCGTCGACCTGAACGCGCCGGAAGTCATTATTCGCAACGAAAAACGTATGCTCCAGCAGTCCGTCGACGCCTTGTTCGACAACGGCCGCTGCAAGCGTCCGGTACTCGGTTCGAGCAACCGCCCGCTCAAGTCGCTTACCGATATGATCAAGGGCAAGCAAGGCCGTTTCCGGGAAAACCTGCTCGGAAAGCGGGTCGATTATTCGGCCCGAAGCGTGATCGTCGTCGGTCCCCATTTGCGTCTGCACCAATGCGGTCTGCCGAAAAAAATCGCGCTCGAACTTTTCCAGCCGTTTATTATCCGTCGACTCAAAGAAAACCAACACGCCGACACGATCAAGAGCGCCAAGAAGATGCTCGAACGAAAGGACGAGGAAGTCTGGGACATTCTCGAAGAGGTCATCCAGAACCACCCGGTTCTGCTCAACCGTGCCCCCACGCTCCACCGTATGGGCATCCAGGCGTTCGAACCCACGTTGGTCGAAGGTAACGCGATCAAGTTGCATCCGCTCGTCTGCCGCGGTTTCAACGCCGACTTCGACGGCGACCAGATGGCCGTCCACCTTCCGTTGTCGCTGGAAGCTCAAGTCGAAGCGCACACGCTCATGCTTTCGACGAACAATATTTTCAGCCCGGCCAACGGTGCTCCGATCATTTCGCCCTCGCAGGACGTCGTCATGGGATGCTACTACATCACCATGGCCCGGCCCAACATGAAGGGCGAAGGCATGATCTTCTCCAGCCGGGAGGAAGTCCACCTTGCGTATGCCCAGAAGAAAGTCGATCTGCACGCGAAAATCTGGGTCCGTATGCCCAAGAGCCGCTGGCTCAAGTCCACGGACATTCAGCGAGGCGAGATTGACTATCCGAAAAACGGAAATACCGATACCAAAGCCACGGAGACGGAAAAGGCTCCGTTTGCCGAAATCTATAACACCGACTTGGACCGGATCATCCTGCGAACCGCCCTGGAGCGTTTGGACTCGGACCGCCAGTACCTCCGAGAAGAACTGGAGATCATGGAGGGCAGAAAGCTCGAACTCAACAACGAGAAAAAAGAGCTTGAGGAGCGGAAAAACCAACAGGGAGAATTCGGACTCCTGTCGCTCATCAACACGAAGAAAGCTGAAATCGAACGGTTGACCATCGACATTGAAAACCTGAAGATCGAAGAGGGGCGGGTCAACACGAAGATCAACTACATTGAAGGAAGCAAAGATCCCGTGTGGGAGAACATGCTCTTCGTCACCACGCCGGGTCGAGTCCTGTTCAACGACATCCTGCCCAAGGGGATGCCGTACTACAACGAGCCGCTCAAGTCGAGCAGTCTCGCGACCGTGATCAGCGACTGCCACGAATTCGTCGGCCGGCGCGGAACAATCGACCTCTTGGACAGCCTGATGCGGCTCGGCTTCGAGGAAAGCACCAACAGCGGCCTTTCCTTCGCCACGGACGACTTGATCACTCCCCAAAAGAAGCTCAAGATCATCGAAGACGCGGAAAAGAAGGTCACCCGGATCTGGCAGCGTTACGAAAACGGCGTCATCACCGATGTCGAGCGTTACAATCAGGTTCTTGACACCTGGACCCATGCTCGTGAAGAAATCACGGCCCAGATGATGAAAGAACTCGAAAACGACGACCGCCTCGAAAAAGGCGGCTGGTACGTCAACCCGATTCACCTCATGGCAACCTCAGGTGCTCGTGGTGGTACCGAACAGATTCGCCAGCTTGCCGGGATGCGAGGTCTCATGGCCAAACCGAACGGCAAAATCATCGAAACGCCGATCAAAGCGAACTTCCGTGAAGGGTTGACCGTACTCGAATATTTCAGTTCGACGCACGGTGCCCGAAAAGGCTTGGCGGATACGGCCTTGAAAACGGCGGACTCCGGGTATTTGACCCGTAAACTCGCCGACGTGGCCCAGAATGTCGTAGTGACGCAGGACGATTGCGGAACGACCCAGGGGATCACCAAGGGGATCATTTACCGCGGCGAAAAAGTCGAAGTCAGTCTGGCCGACTCGATTCACGGTCGCGTGTCCCGGGCCAATATCGTCAACCCGATCACCGACGAGGTTATCGTCCGGGAAAATGAATTGATCACGCGGGAAATCGCACGAAAAGTTGAGGAACTCGGCCTGGAAAAGATCCAGATCCGCAGCCCCATGACCTGCGAAGCCGAATTGGGCGTCTGCGCCCGTTGTTACGGCATGGACCTCTCCACGAGCCGCATGGTCGAAGAAGGGCTCGCCGTGGGAATCATCGCGGCCCAGAGCATCGGCGAACCCGGCACGCAGCTCACGATGCGGACCTTCCATATCGGCGGTGTCGCGGCCCGTGACGTCGAAGAAAGCGAAATCCGGTCCAAGCATCCGGGCACGGTCAAGTTCGTCCAGCTCGAAGTCATCGAAACCCAGGAGGGCCAGCGGACCTCGTTGTCCCGAAACGGTGCCGTGGCCATTCTCGACCCGAAAGGGCGGGAATTGGAAAAGTATAACATCCCCATCGGGGCCAACCTCGCCGTCCAGGAAAACCAACAAATCAAAGCCGGTGACAGCATTTGCGGTTGGGATCCGCACAGCGTACCGATTTTGGCCAAAAAAGCCGGTTACGTTCATTACGTCGATGTCGTCGACGGCGAAACGGTTCGGACCGAAAAGGATCCGAATACGGGCAAGATGCGCCGCACGGTTACGGAACTCAAGGGTGATCGGCATCCGCAGATCGACCTGAAAAATGAAGTCGGCGGCGAAACGGTCGACTTCTACTACCTGCCCGGCAAGGCGATTATCGAAGTCGAAAACAACGTCTTCGCCGAACGGGGAACCCTGCTCGCGAAAACGGCCCGGGATGTGAGCGGAACTCAGGACATCACCGGCGGTCTGCCCCGGGTCACGGAAATTTTCGAAGCCCGGAAACCCAAGGATCCCGCCGTGATCGCGGAAATCGACGGGACCGTCGAATTCGGCGACAAGCGGCACGGCAAGCGGACCATCGTCATTCGCGACGAGGACACCGGAGCCGAACGCATCCATGAAATTTCGCACGGAAAACACATGCGGGTCCATGCCGGCGATTACGTCAAGGCGGGCCAGTCGATCACCGACGGTCCTCTCGTACCGCACGACATCCTGCGCATTTCCGGCGAAGAAGCCGTGCAGGAATATCTCGTTCGGGAAATCCAAAACGTCTACCGGAGCCAGCGGGTCAAGATCAACGACAAGCACATCGAAATTATCGTTACCCAAATGCTCCGGAAGGTTCGCATCGAAGGCGCGGGCGACACGAAACTGCTCGAAGGAGTCCAGATCGACAAATTCCAGTTCAAGTCGGCGAACAAGGAAATCGGGGCCTGCATCAAGGTCGTCGATCCCGGCGAGACGCCCTTGGAATCCGGCTCGATCGTTCCTCGTGACGTTTTCGATCAGTACAATGACGAAGTCCTTGCCGAGGGGGGTAAGTCGGCCACGGCCAAGAAAGCCGACCTGGCTCACGCTTCGACGCAGCTCCTCGGGATCACGAAGGCGGCCGTCCAGAGCTCCAGTTTCATCTCCGCCGCGAGCTTCCAGGAAACGACCAAGGTCTTGACTGAAGCCGCTTTGGCGAGCAAGACGGATAACCTGATCGGCTTGAAGGAAAACGTGATTCTCGGTCACCTCGTTCCGGCCGGGACGGGATTCCGGACGTATCACAACGCCCAGTGGCGCAACCACCAGGAGGCGGCCCGGGAACTGGCCATGAAGGATCAACCGGATGTCACCCAGAGCTTCCCGCTCTTGAACGATATCCCGGACGCCCCGACCACGGAAGGCGGCCCGACACTCGATTTGGGCGCCCTCCTGAAAAGTCAGGCGGAAACGGAATACGAGGACAATGACGACTTCGATCGCAATAACGAAGGCGCCGAAGAATAAACGCAACAAGAAACCTGACGAAAAAACAAGAGCCGGAAGTGGAGCGTTAGCGAAACTTCCGGACAAGACGGCCCTAAGGGCCAATATCGGCATCGAAGTCCCAAGTGACGCCTTGCTTCACTTGGGGTTCTTGTTTTTATCACCGGAAGGGATTCCGTGCCAAAAAATCGGCTAAGCGGTTTTTCAGCCACCGGGCCCGGTCCAAGGCATTCTGGCTTCGCTTCGGTGGTTGCGGCAGATATTCGATGCTCCCGTCGTCCAGGATCAATTCGATCCGGCTCGCGCCCCGGCTGCAGAGGATCGAAGGAAATCGTCCGAAAACAGGACGACCGCATAGTGCCGTAAAAAACGGCGACGGACCATCGCCGATTCGGACTTCGACAATCCGATTGCGGTCGATTTCCACCGTTTCACGATGTTTTCCGTAACATCGGCTCACAAGCATCCGCCGGGCATCAAGCCGAATCATCCATGCCGCCCGACCGGATCGGAGTTCGTCGAATGTCCCCAAGGCGGCACTGATGAAAATCAAGGCGTATGGTGAGCACGCGACGGTAAAAATAACCCCGAAACATAGCATCGCGACGATCGCGTGTCCGTCCAGCGAAAGACCGTGTTTGCTCAGGATCATTCCCGGAAAATATCCCACGCAGAGGAGTCCCAGGCCGGTCAGGAAGATCATCCCAAGGGTCGCGCCGATGTTCTCGAAAATGCGTCGATTCCGACTCGAACGCGGCGGTCGATAACGAACCACCAGTTCGACGGATTCGGTATCGTTCCCGTCGATCTCTTGCACGAAAAGCCCCGGAAGCCGCGGCGGATCGGACCATTCGGCTCCCGGTTGGACGTTTTCCCTCTCCAAAAGAAAGACGCTCGCTTTTTCGAGCGGAAACGTGGCGTGGCAATTCCGGCACTGTCCCTGGTTTGCCGGAACGTCGATTTCTCCGGCGCAAAGACGGCTTGAACAGGCGGGACAAAAGAGCCGGACTTCCTCCGAGGGTTTGTCGAAAACGCCGCAAACCACGGTATCAAGCGGTTCAACCGACCCGGTTTCATTGCCGTCCGATAATTCGCCTCCGTGCCAGCGTCGCGTATCCGGGTTCGCGTGGGGAATCACGTCGAGCCCGAAATTTTCGGCGTCTCCATGCGGCGGATGATCCAAACACCAACGGTAAACTCGGCTCGTCAGTCCGGGCGCTTCCCCATTCAGCGTCCGGAGTCGAAACCGGCGCAGCGTTCCGCGCGGCGTCCGATACGGAATCCGAAAACCGGGCATGATCGATTCGTCTAATGTCGTACAGAAAAACACACCTACGTCGGTTCGACGCACCGTCCAGTCGCGTTCGAAAAAAAAGAGCCCGATGCGAAATCGTACCGTTTCTCGTCCAAAATCCACGCGCCGCCGGCCGAACCATTGCCACACGAGCGGAATCAGGCAGGCAATATGGAGAACCAAAATACTGCACAATATTCTGCCGACGACATTGTCCACTCCCTGCGGCGTATTTTGTGCGAAAACGTTTTCCAGTGTGAATTCCGGCGTAACGGCCCGGAGCCGCTGGTAGCCCGCGTAGAGCCCCAGGTCGGTCAGGAGCAGCAAAATCATGCACATCGAAGCGACGCTGAGTATCACGGACCGCTGCGAAAGATACAGGCCGCCTTCGTCTTCCGTGACGCGGACCCGCCCGTGGCGATTCTCGGGCCGGACCGTGAATTCGGGCACCGGGAACAGGGTTTCGCACACACCGCATTTCGCCAACGAGCGGTCGTTCCAAATCTCGTCGTCTGGAACCACGCTGTCACATTCGGGGCACCGCAGGCAAAGCAGACCCGGGCCGGGCTTTTTCGATTCGAAAATTTCACGCTGCGCGGCATATCGCTCCATGGGGCTCGGAATCTTTTCCAGCGACCGCTCCTGGAAGGTCATCGTATCAAGCACGGTCCGGCCCGGGTCGGTTTTTGGCGGCACGTATTTCGCGGGCACGGGATCGGTGGGCACGTCACGTTCGAAGCGGGCCAATTCTTCGGCGATGCGCTCGATTTCATCCCGGTTCGCCTTGATCGCGACGGGCCCGTAAGATTGCATCAATACCGCTTTCGTTTGTTCGAAATGCCAGAACTTTGTTTCCGGACGATATATCAATGCCAGCGGCAAACGTCTTGACATGTGGGTTGTAGCGCCCCGACGGCCGGGTTTGTCGATGATCCAATCCGTGGCGTGAATGCCGTGCCGGTCGATACGAATCAAACGCTGAGACCGGCACGAGCAGGCCGTCAGCAAAACGGAGAGAACGAAAAGGAGAACGAGCAAGGCGGGGAAAATCACACAGGCTTCGACCCGCTTTTCCAACGGCACGAGCAGAATCAGTACTACCACCACGGTGACGGTCGTGAGCAGCGGGATTCCGAGCATGTACAGGAACGCCCGCCGGATGGACGCCCAGGAGGCGGCTCTCTGCCACAGGAACAGGGCGTCCCCGGTACGATATATTTCGTAGCGATAAGGCCGCTCATGGCCGGGGATGAGGATTTTCATGGCGTCGTTTTGGCAAGGAATTCGGCGATGCGGTTTTTGAGCCACCGGGCACGGTCGCCGGCTAGTTGGCTCTCCTTCATCGGTTGCGGCAGGTATTCGATCGTGCCGTCGGTCAAGATCAATTCCAGGCTGATCGCACCCCGGCTGCACAAGATCGAAGGAAATCGTCCGAAAATAGGCGATCCGGAAATCCGCTGAAAAAACGAATTGCTGCCGTCGACCAAACGGACCCCGCCAATCCGGCTGCGCTCAATTTCCACGGTCTCGCGGTGCTTTCCGTAGCATCGCACAATCATGATCCGGCGTCGGTTCAAGCGGATCGTCCAGCCCGCCCGGCAGGAACGGGAATAATCGTAACACGACAGTCCCATGGCGAACATGAGCATCGCGTGAGGAAAGAATCCCAAAGCGCAAACCGTCGTAAGAGTCACTACGAAAACGGCGCCGAGCCAGCTTTGGACCGGCAGGAATTTCTCCAGCATCATCACGGGAAGCATTCCGAACACACACAAACCAAAGCCGAAAAAAAAGAGCGTGCCGAGCATCCCGATCAGCATCTCGTACCATTTTTCCCGTCGAGGCCGGAAGCGGACGATCAGTTCCGACTCGGGCGTTTCGAATTCATGCACGGAAAGTCCGTGAACCTTCGGCGGGTCACGCCAGTCCTCTCTTGCCGTCCGGCGTTCGCGTTCGAGAATGAAGTATCCGGCATTTTCGAGCGAATATTCGGCGCCGCAATTCCGACACCAGACACGGCGACCGGGCGCGTCGATTTCTTCGCCGGTAAGTCTGGCCGTACATTTCGGACAGAAAAGCCGGACGTCGTTCATGTCACCTTCCGCGACGCCGAGCAAATCGGTATCCAGCGGCTCTCGGCGTGGTTCGTCTGTTTCGGTAACAGTATTCGCATCGTGCCAGCGCGCGGCGTGCGGATCGTTGTGCGAAATCGTTTCAAGACCGAAATTTTCGATGTTTCCGTGTGGCGGATTTGCCAGACACCAGCGGTACACTCGGCTTACCAGCCAGGGCGTTTCCGCTTCCGTCGCGGGCAGCCAGACCGAACGCAATCGGCCCGACGGTGCTCGGTAAGGTAGCCGGAAACCATGAAAAAACGTCACGCCGAGAATCGTTCCGTAAAACACGCCCACATCGGTTCTGCGGACCGTCCAGCGGTTTTCGAACATAAACAGACCGATACGGAACCGCACGGTTTCACGCGTAAAATCGATGCATCGCCTACCGAACCACATCCAAATCATCGGCGGCAGACAAAGCACGTGGGCCAGCGCCAGCATCTGGAAAACGTTCCTCACCGCCCCGGTTGTGGCGTCGTCAGGACGGATTTTTTCGAGCAATAAATCGTGGAGCGTCAGCCCCGGCGTGGTTTCCAGAAAATGCAGAAGCAAAGCGGCCATGCCCAGGTCGAGAACCAGCAGCACGGCCAGGCAGAAAGAGGCCATGTTGATCCAGGCGGGTTTCTGTGCGAGATGCAGGCCGTCGTCGTCTTCGGTAACCTGGATGCGGTGCCGTTTGGGTTCGGGCAGCTCCGTAAGTTCCGGCACTGAAAAAACTGCGCCGCAGGCCGGGCATTTGCCGAGTTCGTCGTTCTGCCAGAGATGTTCGGTCGGCACGATTCCGTTGCAGCGGGTACAGCGAACCCGCAGCAAGCCGGGTTCCGCGTCAGCTTCTCTCGTGGCATTTACTCCGGCATGAAGGGTCACGGGGTCGGGAATCAGTCGCAGTGTTTGGCCTCGGAATTCCAGTGTATCCAAGATGCTTCGTCCGGGATCGTTTTTCGGAGGCCTGTATTTTTCAGGCACGGGATCCCCGGGAACTTCGGCGTCGAACAAGCGGAGCTGCTCGGCGATCCAGGCGATTTCATGCGGCCGGGCTTTCAACAGGACAACTCCGTAATAACCACCAAAAAAGGTTTTATCCGTTTCAAAATACCATGCCTTGTGCCCGGCACTATAAGCGAGCCCCAGCGGCAATTTCCGGGGCATGTGTCGGGTCGAACCTTTCCCGAAAAACCAACTGGTCCCGTGAACGCCTTGCCGATCGACGCGGATCAAGGATTGCTCCCCGCCCAGAAGCCAGAATATAAGGCCGAATCCCGCGACAATCATCGCCGTCATGGCAAACAGGACAAGGACGATATCCCAAAGGCTGTCGCCGCTGTTCAGGCCCCGGATCAGGGCCATCAGCGGCATAAGTAGAAAAAAACCGACGAGCAATTTCGATACGTAAAACGTTGTCTTCCAGAGCTGTTTCGGCGTCTTCGGCAGGCAGCGGATGAACAGGGCCTCATCGGTGCGGTAGATTTCCACCGCGTAAGGCCGGTCGTCTGTGAAGGCTTGGATTTTCATGACGAGGAGGACGGACAAAATTAACGTCCGGGAATCGTGATGACCGTACCGTGGTTGCCGCCGGCTTTCGGGAGCGGGATCAGGGGCGGTTCCGGCGGCGGGATTTCCGCGGGATCGAAAGTGATCCGGTCGTGAATTCCCAGCGGCGGCGTCCATGCGTCCAATCGTCGGACCACTTCGGCGGCCGTGGCGATGCGTCGGGACGGATCGCGCGTAAGCATTTTTCGTAACAGATCGGCGATATCGAACGGAACAAGCGGAGCCAAGACCCGCACGTCCGCCGGGTCCGTCTTGAGACGGATAAGCAGCTTGTCCCGGAGTTCGCCTTTTGAGAACGGAACGAAGCCCGTGAGAATGTGGTAGAACATGCAGCCGAGCGAATAGACGTCCCAGGAAGGGCTCGGCTTCGAGGGATCGCGAATCTGGTCCGGAGCCATGTAATCGACGGTCCCGGCGACCTTGCTCGTTTTTTTCGTGACGGAATCGACTTCCCGCTCCAAGATATTGCTTTCCTCGGGCGTGAGTTGCCGGTTTCGGGCCGCGACGCGGTCGTAATTCACGGCGAGCCCCATGTCGGTCAGCTTGGCATGGCCGTCCGAAGCGAGCAGGATGTTCGCCGGTTTGACGTCGCGGTGGACGACGCCGTTTTCGTGCAAATACTGCAAGGCCCTTGCCGCCTGGCCGATCACGGGAGCGGCCGTTTCGATCGGCAACGGGCCCTCGTGGTGCAACAGTTCCCGGAGATCGCCGCCGTCCACGAATTCGTGGACCATGTAATGCACGTTGCCGTCCCGCCCCGAGGCGAGGAAGCGAACCAGGTTCGGGTGGTACAGGTTCTTCTGCAAATCGATTTCGTGCAAAAACCGTTGACTCAATTCCGGCGTGGACCTGGCCAGCGGCAGGACTTTAAGCGCAACGAATTGTTCCTCGGCGACGAACGCCGGAGACGTTCCGCCGAGCCTGCGTTTTCGGGCCGCCCGATCCTCCCGACCCAGAAAAACGTGCCCGTAGCCACCCTTGCCGATCGCGTCGAGCACCCAATAATCGCCGAGGGAAAATTTCGACCGACCGTCGAGAAGTTGCGTTGCCTGCCATCGGTTGAGAAGGCCTCGACGGACCAGTTCCTCCGAAAGTCGGCGATCCAAAGCCGTGACGCGGGCCTGGTCGTGATGCAATGATTCGCCGTCCAGCGACGCCTCCGTGGCATCCGACATCGAGTCGGAAGAAACACTTCCGGAATCCCTGGCGTCGAACGGCATCGGAACAGGATGAGAACCCCGGAGCCGCGCCGGACGCTTCAGGTGTTTCAGGTCCGTGGACGCAACCGCCTGGTACTTCGACGCGCGGCGCGCTTCGAAGTCTGCCAGGATCTTGTCCATGACGTCCTGTTTTACCAAGCCGCTGGCTTTAGCGTAATGATAGAATTTCGGGGGTTCCAAAACGGTTCCAGGGTTCGGGGAGTGGTGCTTCGAAATGGAGCGGCTCGCGCGTGGTCGGGTGTTCAATTTCCAGTGACCGGGCATGCAGGGCGATACCGCCGGGAAAGTCGGTTTTGGCGCCGTATTTTCCGTCACCCAGGATCGGGAAACCGCGGCCGGCCAGTTGGACCCGGATCTGGTGCTTTCGGCCCGTCTCCAAACGAATTTCAACGAGCGAATGCCGTCCCACCCGCTGGATTCTGCGGTAATGCAATCGAGCTTCTTTACCGTCGTCGGTTTGGGTCAACCAAACTCTCCGGTGCCGTTTGTCCTCGCAAATCCGGTCCACACAATCGTCTTCCAAAGGAAAAATCGCGCCTTCGACCAGGGCGAGATAAGTCTTTTTGGCGGAATGATCCCGGAACTGGTCGTTCAGCCGGGCTGCGGCCTTGGATGTCCGCGCGAAAATAACAACGCCGGAAACGGTAAAGTCCAAACGACTTACAACGCCCAGATAAACCTCGCCCGGCTTGTCGTACTTCGCCTTGATATACGCCTTGGCCCGGGTCAGGAGCGTTTCCTCGCCCTGCGCCAGACCCATCGTAGCTAAGCCGCAGGGCTTGACGACGACAAGCAGGTGATTATCTTCGTAAAGTATTTGCACGGGATCTACACCGGGACAATGTCGGCTCGGCTAAACGGGGATCTCAAGGGGGCTTTTATTATACATTATGTTTTGGATTTATGAAAGAACTGGAACTGATTCTTGCAAGCCAATCGCCTCGGCGGAGGCTGCTTTTGACCGAAGCGGGGTTTTCGTTCACGGTTCTGCCTCCGAATGACGGAGCTGAACCGTCGCAGCAGGGCGGGGAATCGCCCGGGGATTACGTTCGGCGATTGGCACGACTCAAAGCGGAAAACGTTGCCGCCCGCGTCGAATCCGGTTGTGTCATCGGCTGTGATACCGTTGTCGTTTACGATGGTCGGATTCTAGGTAAGCCGACGGATCGATCCCATGCGAAGAAAATACTCCAAACGCTTCGAGGTACAAAACATACGGTGTTGAGCGGCCTGTGTTTAATTTTGAAAACCTCGCCCTCCGAGCCGGTTTATTGCCGCACGGATCAGGCCGAAACCGAGCTTTTCATGGAGTCGATCACCGATGCGGACTTGGAAGAATATCTCGACACGAACGCTTGGCAGGGCAAGGCGGGCGCTTTCGGTTATCAGGAGCGGCACGATTGGATCCGGCTCGTCCATGGTAGCGAATCCAATGTCGTCGGATTGCCGATGGAACTTCTCGCCGAAATGCTTGCCGAATCCGACCGCCGAGGCGATTTTCCGAGAGGGGGAAACATGTTATAATGGGCTGCTCGCCCGCGTCGCTGACCGTTCGTTTTCCCCGGAGACGGAGTTTTGCCATGTCTCGGTATTTTTCCTGTTTTTTGCTGTTCATCTTTTTTGCCGCGATGGTGTCGGGTCAAGCCCCTACCGATACTGACAATGCCGAGGAGAATGCCAGCGAGGCGAAACAGGCGTCCAATCCGTATTTTCCGCTACTCGTCGAACCGGACAGCAATCTTAAATGGCGGTATGAACAAGCGTTGCGGCTCATGAACGCAGGCCGGTTCCCCGAGGCGGCCCAGCTTTTCGGGACGCTTTTGGAAGGCTCGGTCGATTATTTCGTCGCCCCGGATTGGAACGCGGAGAAGCCGAGTCCCGCCGATCGGACCACTCGGCAGACGTTTGAAAGTCTCAT
>JBEBTM010000077.1:0-12277 GCA_040393745.1 Thermogutta terrifontis
CAGGTCAAGCGTCGAATCGATTCCCGGATGCTGCCCCAAGCTTCCACGTGATTCCGCGTCGGTCCTTAAAAAGCAGGCGATTTTGTATCCGGTTCGTAGGGACAAACGGGAAAGAAGTGACCGCACATGGCGGTAAACGGTCCGGCGCGACCGGTCGATCCTATTGATACCTTCAAGAAATTCGGCGGTCAAATGAAAAGCCATGTCGTTTTCAAGAACGACCCGGGCTCCTTTGCCGGAGGCCGCCATATATTCGTAACTTTTTTTCTCGCGGCAGAAGACGGTGAATCTTTCGTCCAGGATTTCGATCAGGTCGGGGCAATCGCGAAAGCTCGACGGCAGGATCACGATTTTTTCAAGGGACGGTGCCCGAAAGAGTTCAAGGACCGGCCGATAGGCGTTTTTCCATTCTTTGACAAAAATTCCGCCGCCGCCGTACACCAGGTGTCTTGTACCGGGTTTACCGTTGTAGACGTCGAATTCCAAGCGATGTTTGCCGAAAAAACAGAACTCCGACTGGGCGATGACGAGATCGCCCATGTTTCCGTTGTTCGGGAGAAAAGTCAAGGGAGAAAGCGGTGAAAGTGCATGGAGCAGAGCTTCCGTACTAAATCCTGTCGGCATGAAGCGGGTGAGATGCAAATTCAACGAAACCTGGCGCGGCGGCGACAAGACGCTTTCGACATGCCGGAGTGAAAGCTCCGGGAGACGTGCAAACGCCCCGACCGTTTTTCGCAAGTACTTCAGTCCGTTCATATTTGTACCTTTTCTTGGCAATTTTTCCCGGGGAGGCGTTTTTTCAGGAGATAATCGCGTGTTTCGCCGCTTAATCCGAGAAACCAGACGAACGGCGCGTAGAGAATTCCCACCGCGCTCATTTCGACAAGCAGAAACGGCAAGCCGCATTCGTCGGTTTGAAAAAATCCCTTGAAAACATGGAATAAAACGAGAAAAAGGCCGGTCGCAAAGGCCGGTTTGAGATAAACACGAAAAAAGTACCGGCGAAAGGAATAATGGAACGATTTCGAATAGATCCATGCGAGAAAAACCGGGCTCCGTGATACCCGCAGAGCCGAAATCCACAAGGCGATTTCCAACAATCCCCAGTGAAAATAGAGCGTGCCCACCAGGGTTCCCAGTGAGACGAATCCCGCCAACGCGGCCATGCTGTAGGCGGCATAGGCGATCGTGCCGGCTCCCAGGGCGAGGTTGAAATTGGCGGCCTGGGAATGCGTGTAGACGATCCCGATGACGAACACGACGACGACCGGGCTGACGGCAACGAAGTCTTTGCCGAGCCAGATTCGCAGGATGTCCGGCATGAACAAGGCGCATGCGGCGACGCAGGCATAACCGATATTTGAAAGCAATTCGCCGGAGAGCATGGCCCAGTCGGAAATATTCCGGCCTTCGTTGTTGATTCGATCCAGAGCGGCCAATGGGGCCAGGGGGGCCGAGGCATGGCAGAGAAAGGCTGAAAGAAATAGGGCGATCACCATCACCGGAGCAAACAGGGCCGCCGAATCGACTCCCAGGTTTTTCCCGATGATCAAGAGTGGAACCTGCATGGATATCGAAAAACAAACGCTGTCCAGAATCGCGAGAAAACTGACGGAAAACAAGGGGGGCAAGACGGCAAGGGAAAGTGAACGCACGGAGAAGAGCATGCGATTTCCGACTTGCCGGAATGCGAACGTTGCCGAGGACAGTAGTCCGAGCAGGGAAGCTATCAGCATCGATAATCCCAGCATCGCCAAGGAAGGACCGGCGAGATGGTAGAAAAAAATCAACAGGAGAAAACGCAACCAGCTCACGGCAATCATATTGACATTGGAAATGTCATGACGGCAATTCGCGAGCAAAACGCTGTTGAACGTGATTGAAGATATTTGCACGAAAAACATGCCGGCCAGACAGGCGAGCAGGATTGCGGTGGAATGGGCGTGTTCCTCGGGAATTTCATAAAAGCGCAGGAACCAGGGAATCGCCGCCAGGGTGATCGCGACCCCCAAAAGACCGGCGCCACCCAGGAGCAGTTGCGATACGCTTGAAATCGCACGAAATTCCTCTTGGTCGTTTTCGGCCAAGGACTGCGAAAAAAAACGGAGAAGCGCAGGCCGCATGCCCAGGCTGAGGAATTCGAGCATGGCGACCATCGAGACGGCCAAAACACTGATGCCGTAGACATCTTTGCCAAGATAGTGGAGGTTGTACGGGAGCATCAAGACGCCCACGATCGCCGCCGAGAACTGGGCAAGCCAGCCGGAACAGACGTTCTGCAGGAATTGTGCCCGGATACTTCTCTTGACCATCCCGGCTCTTTCATCTCCCTTCGTCGAAGTTTTCACGCGGCACGGTTCGGGAGACTGATCGATTCCAGCTCCGACTCCCCTTCAAGACGGAAGGCGGACAAGAGTTCTTCGATTGCTCCCCCGGCGTAATATTGATTGATGCAGGCTTCGCACAGCCGGCAGATCTTCGTCGTATAACAAGAAAAATCGTGGCGGTCCCGCCCTTCGATATTGAACGTGATTTTGAGCGTCCCTACTCTTCGGCCTTGAACAATCAAAGATGTCGCGTGGGCGGCGAAACGATCCGATCCGGGCGTTTCGATATCGACCCATTCCGCGAAGAAGTCCTCTCCCTTGTCGGGCATGCTGATGTCCAATTGCAGTCGATGGCAGGATTTTTCGGCCAAGGCGGGCACAAGGTTGTTCCAGACTTTCCGCCAGGGCCCATTCCCTTGGATGTGATAGATTTCTCCGTTGCCGAGAAGGTATTTCTTCTTGTGGAATGATTTGCGGAAGCGACATTTGATCCGGTGCAACAGGATGAAGAACTCCCGCCTGCCGAACAGGTCTGTGGCAATGGCAATCGGCAAGACGACGCAGGAGACGGCAACGGGGATCAAATCGTTTCGATAATAGCATCCCGCCAAGGCGGCAACGCAGCCGGGCAAAATGAGCAGGCTCACAAGGCACAGGACGCCGTAGGGTGAAGAATATTTGAGCAAGAGCAGATGATGCAGGTGTCCTCGATCGGGCGAAAAGATCGTCCGGCCCGAGTTGACGCGACGAATGATCGCGAAACAGGAGTCGAACATGGGAATCAACACGATGGCCAAAGGTCCGCAAACGGAAATGGTTCGGTTCGTTTCCACGCTCGCTCGCAGAATCAATAGTCCCAGGACCAGTCCGATGAACATGCTTCCCGCGTCGCCGAGATAGATTCTGGCTGAAGGTTTATTGTGGGCGAAGAATCCCAGCAGGCAACCGGCCAGCGAAAGACTGATCAAGGCGATACCGTGATGGCCGTTGATCAAGGCCATTCCCGTTGCAGTTATCGCCATGTAAAAACAGGCCGTTACTGCCACGCCATCCGCCCCGTCGAGCAGGTTAATGGCATTGATCACGCCGATGAGCCAGAAAACGGCAATCGGATAGAACATGTGATGCAAGTTCAGCGTCTCTCCGAAAAAAGCGACTGTCGAATAGTACTTCGCAAACCCGACAACGATCGACGCCCCGACAATCTGGCACAGGAGTTTGTTCGTTCCCCGGACTCCCCATTTGTCGTCAATCAGCCCCACGGCGACGATAAAGGGCGATGTGATGAGCAGTGGCAAAAACAGCTTCGGAGAGATACCCAAGTTAAACGCAAACTGGTCCCGAAAAAAGATCAGCAAACAAAGCACGGCGATCAAAATGCCGAAAATCACAACGCCACCGCCGACCGGAACCGGTCTTTTATGGAGCTTGCGAATGTTATCCGGGTAATCGACCATTTCGATCTTCACGGCCAAAGCCCGGAAGGGAAATACGGTCAATGCCGTGGCAATCATCGCCCCGAAAAAGACACAGATTGCTGTTGTTGTAAACGTCATATCAATATGAGCACATCCTTGGCTCAATTAACATCCCAATCGCCTCAATAGTCCTGTCTCCTTGACATGACGTATAAAAACGGACAAATTTCCGTCAGAAATCTAAAAGTCGAATACGAAGGGTTCGCATTTTCTTGAATACGCCAAGTCATTTTTTGGCGAGTGCAACCACCACCGTTCAACAGGGTGTGACTATAACAAATGATGCAATTTATGTAAAGAGAGCTTTTCCTCCTTTTCACCGCATCGAGAGTATTCTCAAGTATTTTGCCAAAAAAGAGATCGGTTCAAACCAAACAGGCAAAAGTCCCTTTGTTTTTCGGATTCATTTCGCGTTCGCCTGAGGCTTGTGACATCAAGTGTCGCACAATCCTGGGAAAACAGGCCGACCAGGAAATTTCTGCGAGACGACGAAGGCGGTAGGGAGAAATAGGCAGATGAGCGAAAATAAGGGGGGCGCCGCACCGGCGAAAAACCAGCTCGGTCCCCTTTTCGAATCCATCGTCAGATTTCCGCTCCCATTGTTTCCAGGAGATATCCTGCCAGGAGTTCTTCCAGGTCACTTTCCAGGAGAAAGTCGCCGATCTGGTCACCACCGAGGGATTCCAGCCCACATGCGTAGTCTGTCGTGTCAAGAAGGTCGTCCGAACCGCCCAAGATGGCACCCGAAACCACCGAATTCGAGCTGCCATCGCCATACAGGAGTTCCATCGAATCGTTCCAGCCCCGGTTTTCCAGCATCGACAGAGTCGAAAACGCCGCCGCCGTCGAAGTCGTCGAGAACGAGAACGCCTTCGTCAACGGGGCCAGGATCGGTTCCACGCCCGAGTGGGCCACACTCACTCCCGACATGGAAATTTGCGAGAGATGAACCTGTCCCTCGGCGTTGTTGCGAGAAATCGAAACGTTTTCAAAAATGAACTTTGCCACGCTGGACTCCATGCCCGCCGTTACTTTGACACGTAGTAAAAGCTGGTCGCCGTTCAAACCGGTACCCGGAGACAGCCCCAGTGCCTGATACAGGATGCCAAGCTCGTACTTGCCTGCCGATTCGGCGCCGTAGTCGATTTCCACGTCGAAGCACAGCGTCCGGTCGATTTTCAGGAAGAACGAAATATCGTACAAACCGAAGCTCAAGTCGCTGTCGATCAGCATGTTGACCAGGTCGCTGGCCCAGACTTCGATGTAGTACGTATCGCCCGCCTCGACGGAACTCAACGACGAAGTCGGCTTCGTGCCCACGCCGTCGGCGATCGACGTTTTTTCCGTTACGGCCACGGCGGCAAGATCGACCGTATGTCGTTGCTTCAGATTCAATGTGATTGTCTTATCCAACGTATGCTGTTTGTCAACGTTACCCTCCAAGACGTCCGTAACCTGGAGCACCATTTCGATGGCCGAGAAATCGAGATTGTCGGTATAGCTTGCCCTCGGAACAATCGTCAAGGTCAACATGACCTTACCGCCGACGATTTCGATGCTCGGAAGCGAGGCGAGGAAGCCGAAAGCGCCGGATTCGAATCGTGCCTGAAATTCGTCTGACAAGGCAAAATGGAGCGCATCGCCGTCGGGGTCACTGAAATAATCGCTCAAGTTGATCGTCACGGTTCCGCCGTTTTTCAGGGTGTCCAGGTCGATCTCCCACTGCGATTCCATACCGTCATTAAACACGGGCGCGTCGTTTTCGCCGTCAACCACGATGGCGAAGGACGTCCAATCGGTTTGCGAACTACTCGGGATGGCTCCGCTGTCGTCGGCGATGATGATTTGGAATTCCTCACGCAACGACGCACCATAGGCGAGATTGATCTTCAAACCCGAAGGATCGTAGAATAGCGTGCCGTCTTTGCGAAGCGTGAGTATGGCCCCCGATTCCAGTTCGATCCGGATATCCTGCAGGTTCTCGACGACATGCCGGTAAACGACGCCGCCGACTTCCACGGCCGCGACCCGGAGCGAGTCGCCGGTATTGACGTCTCTGGCAATATCCGTCGCGGAAATTTCCAGAGTCGTGTTTTCCGACGTTCGGACTTCGTCTTTTGTGAGCTCCGGCGTTTTATTCACGCCTTCGACGCGGAAGGAAATCGTCTTCGCTTCGGAGCGACTCGCTTCGGAATCGCCTTGACCCATGGTGCCGAGGCCGGCGTCGTCGCTGACCGTGTAAGTGAAAAAACCGTTTTTGAGCTCGCCATGACGGAGCGAGGCGAAATAACCGTTCGGGAAAAAAATCAGGTAATCACCCTGCTCGTCCCGGCCGTAGGTCAGCGTTCCCAGGGCGTTGCCATCGGCATCACGGAGTTGAATCGAATCTCCGTACGATATTTCCTGTCCATTGACGGTGTCGAAGAACAGTGTGTCGATCCGGTCGCGATCCCGGGCCAATTCGGAAAGATGGAATTTGAGTCCTTCGGTCGAATCGGCCGGAATATCCACTGGGGCGGTGAAGTCGATGCACTCGGGCCGATTGTTGCAGCCGGTGATGTCGACCGTAATGTACGCGATCGTGTCGATGCCGTATTGCGTGTTGCGGACGGCAAACTCGAAATAGAGCCTCAGCGTTTCGTTTTCTCCCAGGAAATCGAAGGCGCCGTTGGGGTTGAAGTAGAATTTGCCCTCGTCGTTGATACCCCACTGCGCCCCGGCGGGAACGGCGTTCAAGGCGTCGGATGAAATGTAACGAAAATTCTCGAACGTGTACCAGTCGCTGCCCGATGAGACGCCGTTTCCATCCGTAACGGTGATTTCGAGTTCTTTCCGCGCATCCGCCTCCGTGACTTCCAAAATCCCCTCGTTTTCCACGCTGACCTTTGGAGCTTTTTGCGAACTCAGGGTAATCGTGATTTGCGCGGTGACTTCCTCGCCGTCCAGCGTGTAGGCGCGGATCGTGAAGGTGTAAACGGCCGATTGACCCGCGTAAAGCGACGGGGCATTCTTTGTGAAGTAAAGGGACCCATCGGAATTGATTTGGATATCCGGCGTTTTTTCCGTTTTCGCACCGTCGGGGTACGACGCCGTGATATCTCCGATGATTTCGAACGTATAATCGGAACGCGGCGTGTCGACATCGACCAAATTAACGGTTCCCAGCGATTTCGGGCCGTTGATATAGCCGTTCAGGCTCGTGCCGAAAGACTGGTCGTCCATCGTCGGCGGATCGTTCACGCCGTTGATTGTCAGGGACAGCGGTTTCGTTGCGCTGAAATGGTTTCCTGTGCCGGTCCCGTCCGTTACGGAAATGTAAAGGATATGCGAATCCGTCTCACCGGCCTGCATATTGCGTTCCAAAAGCCGGGTCGTCGCATCGACGTACATGACCGTGCAATCGCCGTTGAAACGAATGGTCGTGCCATCGGCCAGTGTAAGGACCGTGCCGGAAGTGACTTTTTGACCATTGACCTCGTGAAATCGAATTTCATCGCCGATGTTAATGTCGGAAGCCAGGTCCCCGGCTTTGATTTCCTTGATCTTATTTTCGTCGACCGATTGACTCAACGAGCCGGTGAAGACGGGCCGGGAATTCGTGCCGAGTAGCTCGATCTTCAGGCTTCCGGTCGTTTCCGCGTTGGCCGCGCCGGAGTCGTCCTGGAGGGTCAAGGTGAATCCCAACGAAAGCGGAACGTTGTGGCCGATAGTCAGTAGGGCCGGATCGTCGGCCATATAAAGCAGCTTGCCGCCGTAATAGTAACCGTCGCTGCCGAGCGTTCCGCCGTAATAATAGAATTTGCCCTCGCCGGCTATAACGGTCCAGTCGTCATGAAGGACCGTTACGCCGTTGATCTTCAGGAGCGTAACGTTATCACCGAGATCCTCGTCGGTGACATGATCGGCGATGTCGCCCAGGTCGACCAGATCCGTGCCGACGTGGTCGCCGTTGTCGACAACCACGGGAGTCCACTGGAGCGTGGCGTTGCGACCTGTTATCGTAACGGTGAAATATTGCGTCGTTTCCGTTTCGAAATCGTTGTCGTAGACCGTGATGTCGAATTTCAATTCGACCGTTTCGCCTTCGCGAAGATGGTTGAAATGATCGCCTGCCGCGAATGTGAAGGTCCCGTTCTCGAATTGAACCAGGTCGGAAAGTTCGGCCCCGACGGGGAGCGTACCTTCGATGAGCGCCGGCGTTCCCAGTGTGTACCAATCGTCGCCGGAGCGGGCGTCGTCCGGATCGCTGACGGAAACGGCCTTGGAGCCGGTTTCCTTTTCGTCGACGGCGATATCGTCGATGACGACGACCGGAGCCCGTTTCGATTTGACCGAGATCGTGACCGTCGTGTCGGCCGTGGCCGCGTCACTGGTCGATGTCGTCCTGATCGTCAATTCGCAGAGGAAGTCCTCGGCCAGGACGGGCCAACCGTCCGCGATTTGCAGGATACCGAGCGTGTCGATGGAAATCAATCCTTTCAGGTCGTCCAATGTCATGCCGGCCGGAAGTTTGTTTTCGTCGAAATTGTCGAAGACTATTTCATATGAATACGATTCTCCGGCATCAAGATCGGAAAATTCGTAACCGGGATTGAACGGCGTCGCGGCGGCGATTTCCTTCGCATTGGTCCAATAATCGAAACGGGAATCGGTGACAGAAACCGTATGATCGTTGCCTTTCCCGGTAACCGTGCAAACGATGGTTTCCGTTGCAGTAACGCCGTATTCCTTGTCCGTGACGGTAACGGTCACGGTAAACGTGAGTGTTTCGCCCTGTTTGAGGAACAGGAACTTGCCCGCTTCGGCATTGAAATCAAGGGTGTAACCGCTCACGCCGCTGCCGCCGAGAGTGAAAAGTCCCGCGAGTTCATCCTGCGTAGGATTAAATGTGTTCACGCCGGAATGTGTGATTCCCGTAATGGCGATGTCATACCAGGCGTCGCCGGTGCGAACCGTGTGCTGGAAGGATTCGCCGGAGTCGGCGACCGTGATGTCCTTCGAAAGCGTCAGGGGGCCCGCGTCTTCGGTGAAAACGAATTGGTCGTCGTCTTCGACGGCGACAGTGGGTGCACTCTTGGCATGGACCGTTACCGTAACGGTTTGCGTGTCCGTGCCGCCGGCGCTGTCCGTGACGAGCAGGATGACGTCGAACGTGACGCTTTGACCGGGCGCGAGATCAAGGGCGTCGATTTTATTGTTTCGTAAAACAAGAGAACCGGAGACGATTTCGAAAAGAGAAACGTCGGTCGCCTCGCCGCCGACGGTTACGGACTGGACCGACCATGTGTGCGTGTCGTGTTCGTCCTTGTCGGTGACCGTGAAATCTCCCACGGAAACTGCGTCGCCCTCGTCTTTGCCGCTGATCGTGACATCGAAATCCGTTTCCGTCGCGACAAGAACCGGATCGTCGTTTACGCCGGTGACGACGATTGTTACCGTGCCCGTCGACGACAGGAAATTCAGCGAAACATCTTTGAGTTCCTTGTCGGTGACGGTGTACGAAAAAACTAATTCGAGACGTTCATCCGAGGAAAGGAAATCGAAATAGCCCTTGGGCGCGTCAAGGGTCAGAACGCCGTCGGCATAGCCCCAGAATGCGGGGAGTATTTTTGCAACGTCAATAGCGTGGCCGTCCAGAGTCGCCGATTCGAGCGTGAAACCCGAGATCACGTACCAATCATCTTTGTTGCGAATATTCGCGTCGGAAATATAGTCGGCCAGGTCGATCGCGTTCGGAGCGTCGGTCGATTTTTCAGAGAGGTCGTCCGCAATATGGTCGGTAACGATCGGGGCGACCGCCTCGACGGGCTGAAATGTCGCCGTGAGATCTCCTACGGCGGAAACGGCGTCATGCTGGTCTTTGAGAACGACGGTCAAGACGTGGGCTTCGTCGGCATTCAGGAAATCGTAGCGAGTCGCACCGTCGATGGTGAGCGTCTTGCCGTCCCCGGAAAGGGTGAGCGTGACTCCGGTCGACAGGACGATAACGAGGTTGTCCTTATCAAGCGTCTTGACGGTCCCTCCGTCATTTATTGAAACGGATACAAGCCGGTGAATGTCGCCGACATTCTTGTCACCAGCGATGTCCTCCACGGAAACGACGATTGGCTCGTCGGTCGGCTTGGTGAGCGAATCGGCCGCGTACTCCGGAGTGACAACGACCTCGGGGGTTTTGTTCGTGCCCAGGACTTTGAAATCGAACGCACCCGTGACTTCCGAAGCCGCTTCGTCCTGGACATGGAACACGACCGAAAGGGCGGCACTTGCGACGTCTTTGCCCAACGAGTCGAAAACGGCGTCCGGTGTGAATGTCAGTATTTTCGTTGCGGTATTGTAAGCGAAAGTTCCGATGCCGGCAACGACGACTTTTCCGTCGACGAAATCCGTGTCGTTGATGCCGGTGAGAGCCAGGATGTCGCCTTTGTCGGCATCGCTGAAGAAACTTTGCCAGTCGATAACGTTGTCGGTCGTCGTGGCGTCGAACTGCGCTTCCTCGCCGGCTGTAAATTCGGGTGTGTCGTTCTTGCCGGTGACGACGATGACGAGTTCGCCCGTGTCGTTGCAGGAACCGGCCGCTTGCGTGATGTCGGTAACGCGATAGGTGAACGTCAGTGTGACGATATCGGCGTCACGGAGAAAACGAAACTTTGCCAAACCGGCTTCCGTGAAAGCGAACACACCGCCCGCGGAGAAGGTGTAATCGCCTGCTTCAAGAACGAGATCGGACGCATCGTAGCGAACCGTGTCGCCGAAAACGATACTCGGACCGGCGACCATGGAATATTCGTAACCGGACAGATCGGTGATGTTCGTCGTCCCGTCGGGACCGAAATCGACTTTGCCAAGTTCGATCCGCCCGATGCTGTCGCCATCGTTGAACTCCAGGAGTCCGTTCGAAGCCGAGGGAGCACTACGGTGCGTAAAATCCAACGTGTAAACGATATTCAAGGCCGAATCCGCAAAATCCCGATTGGTCACGGCGACCGTGATGGTGTATGTGAGATTCTTATCAAGCGTGGCAAGTTTGTCCGTGTCGATGCAAAGGTTTCCGCCCGCGTCGATACGGAATAAATCATCGTGGGTGATGCCGTTCGAATCGACGCAGTGAACGTTGTAAACCAGTGTGTCGTCCGTGTCTTTTTGCACGATAATCGGACCGATCGTGATGATTCCCGTATCGCCGATTTCCGTGTTGACGTCGATCGTTTCGGTGTAGGTTCCCTGGGAAACAAGCTCGATAGACGTGTGTTTGCCGAGAATCTCAATGCTCAGCGAAGCGGTAACGTCACCGCCGGTCTTGCCGTCGCTGATCGTGATGATTAGCGAATCGTTATCCGTAACGTTTTCGGAAAGACGGTCAAAGGCGCCGTTCGGCTCATATTTGATCGTTAATCCACCGAGCCAGGTGACGATTGCGCCGCTTGCCAGGGTGACGGGGGCATCTTTGACGACGGTTTGGCCGTTGATTTTCAAGACGTTTGCGGTGTCGGCCAGGTCGATGTCGCTGACGTAAGCGGAAAGATCGAGAGTTTTGAACGAATCCGTTTCGTTGAACTTCCAAACGAAGTCACCCAATTCGAACGTGGGGGCGTTGTTCACGCCGGTGAGACTGACGGTTTCCGTATGCCCCAGGGGTTGCGTCGTATCCAATCGACCGTTGTGATAGATTTCGACATGGAAGTCGACGACCGCCACGATGCCTTCGGGGATAAAATCCGTGCCGAAAGAGACACCGTCATGTACGAAAAGGACCGAACCATCGGGTTGGCGTTCGAAGGCGGCGTTCAGGAGCGACCAGCCTGCGGTGGAAAGAGTCTTGCCGTTGTAAGTCAAAACGCCGTCGGACCATGAGGCCAAAGGCGTTTCGCGGTTCGTATCGGAGGCCGCATAGAATTGGACGCCGGAGACTTTGATTTCGCCGGGCGTGTAGACGCTCCGGGCCCCGAAGTAGTTCAGCGTGATCGAAGCCGAAACGGTACCGCCGTGACCGTCCTCGACGGTGTACGAAAAGATCGACGACAATGCGGTGTCAATGTCGAAACTTCCGAGATATTCGGGGTTCGGCGTGAATGTAATCGAAGTGATGTAACCGTCACCGTCATAGGTGCAGGTGAGTTCGCCGGGCGAAACGCCCCGGCCCTGGTCGTTGAGAGAAACCGATTTGATCTTCAAAGAGCCGAGATCGTTCAGGTCGATATCCGAGGCATTTCCGAGCGAAAGAATCTGCCCGGCGGTGAGAGTCCAGCCTGTGGCGACATCGCTGAAGATCGTGGCTTGCGTAATATCGCCGGTCAGCGGATTATCGTTCGAGCCGTTCACACGAAAGACGACCTGGCCGCCGGGGACGGTGTTTCCGTCGGCGTCCTGGACGCTGAAACCGACGGCGATGTCGATCCATTGACCTTCACCGAGCTCCTTGTAGAGGTCGGCTGCGGGAGTGAAAACGAGGTTGCCGTTTGCATCGGATATTAC
>JBEBTM010000078.1:0-12177 GCA_040393745.1 Thermogutta terrifontis
ACGGGCAACAGCTGTGGCCCCCTGGTCAATATGAAAGGTGAGCTTGTCGGCATCAATACGATGATTTTTTCCGAAACCGGGGGAAGTCTTGGAATCGGGTTCGCAATCCCAAGTTTTCAGGCGAAAAAGGTTTACGAAGAAATCCTTGAGCACGGCGAGTACAAACACGGCTGGCTTGGCATCAGCATGGACCGAATGAGCGAACGCCAAGCGAACCGGTTGAATTTCACAGAGCCGAAAGGCGTGGTCGTTTCCAGTTTCCTGCCTCAATCACCGGCTCGGGAGGCAGGTATGAAAATCGGCGATGTCATTGTTCGCTGGGGCGAAACCGAAATCCGCGAACCCCGGCATTTGGCACACCTGATCATTCTTTCAAATCCCGGCACAACGGAAAAGGTCGAAGTGCTCCGCAATGGAAAGACGATCACGCTTGACATCACCTTGGGCACTCGACCCGTGGAATTAGGGCATTAACAACGCTTCCGTGGTCACAGGTTGCGGCTCGTGCCGTCGAACATCGGGACAGCTTTATTTTCACACAATTTTCCGTATAATAGGGCGCGAGGTACTCAACGATCGATAAATACGACCTCCTTGCCGGGATTGACTGACATGTCCGAAATACCATCTCCTTTGACAATTTTTCAGGCTATTCGTGATCCCATTGTCGTTTTTGACGTCGAAACGACCAACGTTCTTTGGTTCAACATCAGTTTTCGCAAAGATTTCTGGGCGATTTCTCCGGACGGTCGTTGTGAGGAACTGCTGCTGTTGCTCCAAGAGTATCCCGAATTGGCAGACATTGTCAAAGCACTGCGAAACGGTGATTCGACTTCGACGATTCCCGATGCCATTCCTGCCTCCCTTTCACACTGGACAGGCTCGATCCGACTTTTGCCGACCTGCTGGGAATCCCATCAAGCCTTGGGGCTGATCTTCGAACGTCCGTTTTATTCCACGCAACAATTGGAGGATTTACAAAATCAGCGTAAGGAAATGGAACTGCGCAATCAGGCCTTGGTCGCCTTGAGTCAGGATCCCGCCATGATGACCGCAGATTTCGCGGGCGTGGCCAAGGCGATTGCGAAGACCTGTACACTCACGCTTAATACCGTGCGCACCGGTATTTGGCTCCTCAACGCGGAGACCGGGAATCTCGAAAACGCGGCCATGTACAGCAAAGAAACGGACTCGTTTTCCGTGGACCCCTCGTTTCCGGCCAATTCCTACCCCGTTTACTACGAACTTTTGCACACGGAGCGGAATATCCTGATCCCGGACACCGAAACCGATACGGTCTTGCCCGGCATGGCTGCGTCGTACAGCAACAGCGGCATTCGGGCTTTGCTCGACTGTCCGATCCGGCTCTTCGGCGAACTGTTCGGCGTGGTTTGTATCGAACATGCCGGTTCGCCGCGCCACTGGACGCTCGAAGACCAAATTTTCGGGGCCTCACTGGCCGACCTGGCCGCGATCGCCGCAGAAACGGTTCGAAGGCGGGAAAGCCAGCGGCGCATGGAAACGTTGATCCAAAATCTTCCCGGCATGGCGTTTCGATGCAAAAACAACGCCCCGGATTATACCATGGAATACGTCAGCGAGGGGTTGACGGCCATCACCGGCTATCAGCCTGAAGACCTGATCAACAACAAGCGGATTACGTTTTTCGACCTCGTTCATCCCGACGATCGGGCCCAACTTCTGGAAGACAACGCGGAAACCCTGCAAGTCGGCCAACCGCTGGAAACAACCTTTCGCTGGGTCCATCGGGACGGCAGCGTTCGTTGGGTTTGGGAGCGAAGCCGGGTCGTGGAAATTGATCCGGATAACCCGAATTACAGTGTTTCCGAAGGGTTCGTCACCGATGTCACCGAACGCCGACGACTTGAGGAGTCCGAGGCGGCGAACCGGGCCAAAGGCGAGTTTCTCGCCAATATGAGTCACGAAATCCGTACGCCCATGAACGGTGTCATCGGACTCACTGATCTTTTGTCCAAGACGTCGCTTTCCGATGTGCAGGAACAATATGTCAGCATGATTCGCCACAGTGCAGGCTCGCTCTTGTCGATTATCAACGACATTCTCGATTATTCCAAGATTGAAGCGGGTAAGATGACGCTTGACAGCCAGGAATTCGAACTCGTCCCTGTCGTTGAAGACGTGTGTAACTCCATCGCTCTCCAATCGTACCAGAAAGGTGTCCGGATTTCCGTGCTCGTCGACCAAACGATCCGGGGCAGGCTTTTCGGCGATTGCGGTCGACTTCGACAGATTCTGCTCAACCTGCTCAGCAACGCCTGCAAATTCACCAGCGAAGGTGAAATTCAGATTCGCGTCAAGCAACTTTTCGCCGACAAGACGACAACTCAATTTCGTTTCGAAATCGAGGATACCGGCATCGGGATTCCCCTGGACCGTCAAAATCTGCTGTTCGATCCGTTCACCCAGGCGGACAATTCGGTCACACGCCGTTATGGCGGGACGGGACTGGGGCTTTCCATCTGCAAAAAACTCGTCGAATTGATGGGTGGCGATATCGGGGTCGAAAGCGAACCGGGCAAGGGTTCGACGTTTTGGTTCACCATCGTCATGCACCAATCGGCTGACAACGCCAAATTACCCTCCATCGAAAAGCCTCTGTCCGGAACCGAGTCCATCGTCTTGGATATTCATCCGGCAACACGGCTTGCCCTGCGAAACACGCTGGAAAACTATGGCGGAAAACTGGTTGAAGTCGCCGATTCCAAGGAGTTTCTTCATCTGATTCACGAGCGGGCTCAAGCGGGGCGGCCCTTCGACTGGATCTTTTGCGAAGCCGAGTTTCCCGGTCTTGCCATTGAAAAGCTTCAGAAAGATTTACACGCGACTCCCGAGACGGCATCGTCGAAACTGATCGTCCTCTTCACTCTTGGGTCCTCACTCGACTGGGAAACGCTTGACCACTCCGGATTGTTCGGTTATTTGACCAAACCGATTCGCAACCGGGCCGTTTACACATTGCTTGTCGATTCCAACCCCAAGAGCAAGGTTCTCATGCTCCCAAACACGGCGAAACCGGTGCCCGTGGAACGGACGCTCGACATTTTACTCGTAGAAGACGTCAAGATCAACGTCATCGTGGCGACGACCATGCTCCGAGCCCAGGGACACCGTGTCGACGTAGCCGAAAACGGTTTCCAAGCCCTTGATGCGCTGAAATCGAAGAAGTTCGATATGGTGCTCATGGACTGCCAAATGCCGGAAATGGACGGCTACCAGTGTACGAAAATACTTCGAAGTCCGTCGAGTGAAGTCCTGGACCACAATATTCCTGTGATTGCCATGACTGCTCACGCGATGGCCGGTGACCGCGAAAAATGCCTCGAAGCCGGCATGGACGACTATATTTCCAAACCCATCGACTCCGACCAGTTGCGTGAGATCGTCTCAAGATGGTCCGCGAAAATACAATCGGGCTGATAATAGGGAAAGAAAAACCGTCGGTTTTTCCGATTCCCGACTCCTAACCATCGAATCCCATGAAAAAAAACGTCATCATTGCCCAGAGTGGCGGGCCCACGTGCGTGATCAACAGCTCCCTCCGGGGCGTGATCGAAGCGGCCCGCGAATTTGACAACATCGGAACCGTCTACGGCGCCTGCCATGGCATCGAAGGCGTACTCAAAGAGGAATTACTCGACCTCACGGCTCAGCCGGAAGAAGAAGTCGAACTGCTCCGCTACACGCCTGTTGCCGGATCCATCGGCACATGCCGGTACAAATTACGCTCACATCAAAAGGAAGATTTCGGACGTGTCGTCGACGTGATGAAGGCCCATAACATCGGGTATTTCCTGTACAACGGCGGCAACGATTCCATGGACACCGCGAATAAAATCGCGCAGCTTGCCAAGCAGCGTGGACTCGATCTCACGGCCGTGGGCGTACCGAAGACCATCGACAACGACGTCGGCGACAGCGAATTCAAGCTCATCGACCACACGCCCGGCTACGGTTCCACGGCGAAATATTGGCTCCACGCCGTCCAGTACGCCAACGAAGAAAACAAAGGTTCGTGTCCCGCGGATCCCGTTTTGGTGCTCCAGGCGATGGGTCGAAAGATCGGGTTCATTCCCGCAGCAGCCCGACTCGCCGACCCGAAACGCCAGATGCCGCTCTTGATTTTCCTGGCCGAGAGCCCCTGCTCGCTGGACCAACTCGGCGATCAGGTGACGGAAATGGTTCGCCAGGCGGGTCGGTGTATTGTGGTCATCAGCGAAGGATTCGACGTGGGCGACGTTGGTGCCGTGAAGGATTCCTTCGGGCACACCAGTTTCAGCGCAAGCCAGACGACCGTGGCCCAGATGGTCGTCAATTACCTGAACCATCGCGGCCTGTCCGCCAAGGGCGCAGCCCGGGGCAACGTGCCGGGAACCGACCAGCGGCATTCGATGGGGTACGCTTCGACGATCGACCTGGACGAAGCCTACCGTCTCGGACAGAAGGCCATGGAACTGGCCGCGACGGGACAAGGCGGGTTCATGTCGACCATCCTCCGGGACCCGGGCATGATTTACAATGTCCGTTACGATAAAACGCCCCTGGAACTCGTCGCCAACAGCGAACGGACTTTCCCGTCGAACTGGATTTTACCGTCCGGCAGCGATGTTTCCGATGATTTCGTCCGTTATGCCAAACCGTTGGTCGGCGAGGACATGCTCACGTTGCCCATGATCGCCGGCAGACAGCGAATGACCCGGTTCGAGCCCATTTTCGCGGAACAAAAACTTGCCGCGTATGTCCCGGAAGCCGACCGGAAGTAGGATTATCGAGAGCATTTCACAACAAAAACGACCGGAGCATTCCATGAATTACGCCCCTTTGATCGACACCCTGGAAAAGAACATCGCGAAAGCCGTTTTCGGGAAGCGCGACGTGATTCGACAATGTCTCGTCGCCCTGTTCGCGGCGGAGCATGTCCTGCTCGAAGATGTGCCCGGCGTGGGTAAAACGCTCATCGCCCAGGCGATCGCCCGGAGCGTATCCGGTGAATTCCGTCGCATCCAGTTCACGCCCGACCTGCTTCCGGCGGATATCGTCGGCAGCAGTATTTACGATACGAAAAATCAGGAGTTCCGGTTTTCCAAGGGCGCCGTGTTCGCGAACATCCTCTTGGCCGATGAAATCAACCGGACCACGCCGAGAACGCAAAGCGCGATGCTCGAAGCGATGAACGAGCACCAGGTTTCCGTCGACGGTTCGACGTATCCGCTTCCGAAGCCGTTCATGGTGATCGCTACGGAAAATCCCATGGAATTCGAAGGCACGTACCCGTTGCCGGAAAGCCAGTTGGACCGTTTTCTGCTGCGAATCTCGGTGGGTTATCCCGACCGCGAAAACGAGCTTGACATTCTTCGCAGCCACCAGGTTTCGAAACCGCTCGATTCACTCGAACCTGTTTTGACGCCGGGGCAGATACTTGAAATCCAGGCCGCCGTTTCCCAAGTCCGGGTCGACGACACGATGAACCGTTATATTCTCGACATCGTGGACGCCACGCGCGGCAGCGATGAACTCTTGGTTGGCGTGAGTACCCGGGGTGCGATCGCACTGAGCCGGGCGGCCCAGTCCGCGGCTTTGCTCGAAGGCCGGAATTTCGTGATTCCGGACGATGTTAAAAAGCTTGTCGTACCGGTCTTCGCCCACCGCGTGATGCCGAAGTCTTACGCCCACGGCAACCAGCGGCAGGCCCTCGAAGCGGTCATCGAACGCATCCTGGAACGCATCGACGTGCCGATGTGAATACGAGCCGGAGATGTGCCTTTTTTTGAAAGGCTCTGCGACGTGCAGGGATTGTCCTTCCCGCCCTCAACTCCGATCGGGGGCGGGAAGGACACACGGGGGCGGTTTCCGAACAGGCCCCTTTTAAATCATCCATGCAGGCCAACCCCTGCGATCAATTCGCGTTTCGATAATTCTTGGCCCGGTCGCGTTGCCCGTTGTCTTTCGTGGTTTCGATCACCTTGTCCAGCGCGGCGTTGAAGGCGGGCAAATCCCGGCGGCGAAGATCGTTGTGATGCGCCAGATCCACCACCGAACGGCAGACCCGATCCTGGAGTTCGGCATCGTCGAAATACTTCATGATGAAGGTCAGCGATTCCACGGTGCGAACCTGCCCGACCCGCTCGATGACGAAACGTTTTTCGTCCACCCGGGTCGCCAGCGTCATCGCTTCGGCCAACTTTTCGACTTTACCCTTATCGTCGATCTGGATGCGAATCCGGTCATTCGGCAGTGACATGACGCGGATGAACCCTCGCAGCGCGGAAATCTTATCGTTGGCGCTGAAATCGTTGGACTTGACGACCTTGAGCAGATCGTCGCCGACCCGGCCGTCGGGCCAGTTGCACATCGCCCGCAGCGCGGCTGTAGCGTACTCCGGCGAGGCGGTCATTCCCGGTTCCAGCGGCTGTTTGAACACGCGGGCCCGGATTTCCTTGAGCGACGCTTCGTCGCCGATCCGACCCAGGAGCGAGAACATCGCGGCGTAGTTCTTTTCCGTGCGTTTGGCGATCACGGGAGCGGCGTTGTTCTCGACGATCCGTGCGATGATCTGTTCCGCGCGGTCACGCTGGCCCCGGTCGGTCAGGAGTTCCCAGGCGGCGATGAACGCGCCCACGTCGTCTTTCGAGGAAAGCGGTTCGGCGATTTCCAGAAGCCGGAACCGGTTCGGACTATCCGCCGCCACGGCCCGCTTGAGGATGATTCCCTTGCACGCGGGGTTGTTCCGGCGGTTCAGAATGTCGGCGAGCACTTCGAACTTGCCCGGGTCGTTTTCCTGTTAGAGGCGTCCTAAAAGCTGGGCGTCGAGCAAGCGGTCAATTTTTAGTCCGAGAACCATTTTGGCGAATTCGGTGTTTTTGCCCGAAAACGCCTGATCGATCAACACCGGAATTTCCCGGCTGCTTCCAAGCGTTTCAAGGGCCAACACCGCCGCGCCGGAAAGCGTTTCGCTCTCGCTTTTCAGGGCTTCGAGCACTTCTTTGACGTATCGTCCGTCGCGTCGAACGGTCAGGTTGGCCAATGTCGCGGCTTTATCGAAATCACCGAGTTTGGCGTACTCTTTCATCCAAGTCGCGACTTCATCTTCCGCAGCATAGGGAATCGCCAGGGGCATCACGGTTTCATGCGGAAATTTTCGTGCAAAATCGCGAGGCTGGTCGTGCTGCGACAGGGCGTCTTTGGCCTGTGGCGAGTCACTGGTTTTAAGGGCTTCCGCCGCTTTCGGACCGGGAATATTCGCCAAAGCCCGGGCCGCTTCGTCCCGGATGCGAATGTCGTCGTTTTTCATGCACGTCACCAAGGTCGGAATGACCGAATCATCCCCCGTAACGCCAAGTTGGCGGATGAGCCAAACAGCGGCGTCCGGCGCGGCAATCCTGCCGAGTTGCTCGACGGCCAGCTGATTGACTTCTTTCCGTAAGGCTTCGTTGTCACCGACGCTCCGGCAAAGGTTTTGCCAATTCTGTTGCGCATCCTTCCGAACGTTTTGGTCTTCCGAAGCCAGGTTGGGAAACCATTTCGCGAAATTGTCCGCCGTTTCCGAGGCACGGAGCCCAGCGGCGCAGGTCGCCATCAGGGCGATCAAGAGAAAAAGGGAAATTCGTTTCATAATATTATCGTCTCCAAAATGGATGAATGTAAATTCGACAGGAACCGACGTCTCCGTCTCTTCGAGAAGGTATTTCTTCGATGGTTTACCCTTTGACCGCGTACGGGGACCGTTTGGGCCGATCGACGAAGCGGTTGGCCTGTTCGTCGTCGATAAACGCGGTGTTTTCGGCATTCCATTTCAGCGGGCGGTTCAATTTGTACGTGATATTGGCAAGCTGGCACGCCAGGGCCGTGTTCGCACCGTAGGACAAATCCTGGAACGGTCGGCAACGATTACGCACGCAAAAGGCGAAATCCTCGGCGAGAATCCTCGCGTCGCCGTGGTAACGCCGCACGTCGACCGCGCCGAGCGGTTTGACCTTGTCGCGGTCCTGCTGATGCCGGAATTCCCGCTCGGAACCGACCAGCGTGATGTCGTGCCCCCGACGAACATGATGGAGCCGAACGCCGTTCGGGTATACCAGCGTGAGCCGATCTTCCGGGTTGGCGTCGCATTTCGGCGGAAGAATTTCAACAGGCTCTTTATCGTCCAGTTCGAGAATGTAGAGCAAGCCGCCGAGTTTGTGGGCTCCCCAATCGGCGAGGAATCCGTTGCCGTAATCCCAGCAGCGCCGCCAACCGCCCCCGTAGCTGCCGCTACAGCGTTCCGGATGGTAGGGCACCCAGGGAGCCGGGCCGAGCCAGCGGTCCCAGTCCATTCCCTCGGGAATCGGTTCTTCAGGATAATAGAGGTCTTCCGGCGGTCCCCCGACTTCGAAGAACGCTTCTTTCACCTCGCCGATCGCGCCGCTTTTCACTACGGGGGCCATGTAACCGTAATCTTCCATCACACGTTGCGAGCCGCTGGAGCAAACGCGGTTGTACTTCCGGGAAGCGGCCACGATTTGCCGGCTTTCAAAGGGCGTGAGCGTGAGCGGCTTTTCGCAGAAGACGTCTTTTCCCGCCTTGCAGGCTTCGACCGTGATTTTCGTATGCCAGTGGTCCGGCGTGGTCACGGCGACGACGTCGATGTCTTTGCGATCCAGGATGTCCTCGTAACGCTCGAACGTCAGGCCGTCGGAATTGCCGTTGATCTGGTCGATTTTCGCCTTGGCTTCCTGGAGAGGTTTTTTGTAACAGTCGCAAACGGCGATGATTTTGAAATCCTTGTTCCGGGTGTGCATGAAGTCGCCGATGACCTGGTGTCCCCGGCTGCCCATGCCGATGAAGGCCGTGACGAGTTTTTCACTGGGGGGCGTGGCCCCCTGGCGTCCGAGAACATGTGACGGCAGGACCAAAGGAGAGGCAGCGACAGCCGCTGCGAGGCCGAGAAAACGGCGCCGGCTGATCCATGAAGATGGTTGTGTCATAAAAAACCTCCGTATGAGTGGAATTCAAAATTCGGCGGACTGTGCAATCGTCGCCGCGAACGAACATTATTGGTTGTAAATGATCTTTCAAATGATTGCCATATTGAGTAATCAACTTTTTTGGTGTTTTTGGCCAAAACGGATTCGGCGTCATTTCATCCCCCGCATTACGCTTAGGGCTGGCGGCGTTTGAAGATTCCCACGAGGACCCAGGCGGCCAGGATGGCCAGGCAGATCATTGCGGGAGCCCGGTAACGGATCGAACTGACGAAGATGACGTGCAGGCCTGTGATGTAAAACGCGGGAATCCAGAGCAACCAGACTTCAAAGCCTTTACGCAGCGTCAAAACGGCCCCGATGACACCGAAAACAAGCACTGGGAAATACGCGCAGAACACCGCCGCCTTGACCGGTAAGCTCGAAAACGAGGGCTCGTTCGGCCAGACGTTCCAGAGTCGAACAAACTTCTTACATGCCAACTTGAATGCCAGCTTCGGATGTGCCTTGGCCCAGCGAATCGCGGCTTCACGCATCTTTTGGTTGAGCCGATATTCCAACGTCCTGTCGGAGTCCTTGGGCGCGAGAGTCGATTCCGCATTGAGGAAATCTTCCACGAACTTCATGTCGCTGCCGCCGGTGGCCGTGGGACTCAGGCCGTCGTACAAGCTCGGGCCGGTTTGCAGCGTGGTGGAGACGAAATGGCCGGAAACCTGGTAATTGCGAATCCACCATGGCGAAAGGCAAAGCGAGCAAACGGCAGCGATTACGGCCGCGCTTCCCAAGAGAGCTCGAAATCGCCAAGGGGAAAGGATCAGACCGGCCATCATGGCAAAAGGCACAAAATAGAGCCAACTCGGCCGGCAGTAGATCGCCGCCGCCGTGAACAGACCCGAAAGTACGAGCATTCCGCCGGCTTTGCCGAGTTTCCCTGGAGACGCCGATTTTTCCCAGGCTTGGAAACCCTTGATCCAAAACCCGATTTGGAGCACCATCGCCAGGCAAAACGGAGCTTCCGAAAGCACAAGCACGCTGAGCACGACGTTCAGCGGATCAATCGCCGTAATTCCTGCCGCAATCAACGAAATTCGTCGGTCATGGAACAGCAGCCGGGTCAGCCAGGCCACGGCGAGCACCGTGAGCGCTCCGATCAGGGCGTTTTGAATGCGTGCGAAAAAGACCGGCATCGCATCGCCGAAGATCAGGAACATCGGCGCCAGCAATACGGGATAGCCGGGCATGCGGTGAATCGCCTTGTGATCGTAAACGTAGGGCTCTCCGCGGGCAATGGTCCGGCCGAGTTCCCAGTAGGTGTCGCTGTCCCCGAAATAAAGCGGCGTATCCCCACATCGCAACTGCCAGTACCCTGCCATGGCAAGGCGTAACAGGAATGCGACGAGGAAAAGAAGGAACCAGATGCGTTTTTGTTTCATGAAATTGACAGTGCGGTGCAATCGACGAATCCTGTCGGCATCCGAATGGACGCGTTCTTCCGGTATTAGGAAATCCAACGCATTTCCGCGTTTTTTCGATTGTATCGCGGCCGTGATTATTTTTCAACGCGGGGTCGGCGGCGGTCGATGTCCGTCTTGAGGCGTTCCCGCTCCAGTTTCCCCGGGCTGGGTCAGGCGGGCGCTTTTCGATCCTTCTTCTTTTGAGAGGAAAGAACCATGACATCCCCCATCCCCCCCACCGTTCCCGAGACGGGAACCGGCGCCGTGTGCGCCTATGGCCCCCTTGCCAGGGTTATCGTTGCCGTGATGATCCTCCTGGCCGGGGCCTTCCTTGCTTCGGCACACCGAAAGGAGCCGAACGGCAATCCCCTGTTGGCCCGTGAGTCGGAGATTCTCGGCGACGAACCTGTCGTCCGAGACTCCATGGACCCGGCATTGCCGCGAGGCCCCACGACCGCCTTACCTGGTGAGGATTCGCCGCTGCGTCCGCCCGAATCACCATCGAATCCCGGCGGATTGGCCGCGCTGGTCGAGTCCGTTCAAGGGCGAAAGGAAGGTCTCACTGTCGCATCCTCTTCAGCTCCGCCATCCCCGGAAACGTCGATAGGGCCGGCTGCCGATGTCGGCGAGGACAAGTACGCGCAGATTTATTCGCCGCCTGAGTTTCTCGAAAATTTTGAAACGAAGCGTCCGGAGCCCCCTGCGCCTTTTGAGAACGAGAATCGGACCGAGGAAGAATCGCCGCCAGTAGCGCGGGGGCCCGTTCCCCTGTCCTCGGAGTCGCCGCCGAGAGCCGAAGCCATGGTGCTTAAAGAAACGCCCTTGGTGCGCGATCTTCAAGACGCGTTATTGCCCAAATTCCGGTATGCCGAGAATCATCGTCCGCAATCCGTTGAAGAGCCCCAGGATCCGTTTTTGGAGGGGAGCGACCTTTCCCATGTGTTTACCGTCGAAGTCCATCGTCCGGTGATCGTTCCTTCCTTGGATAATCTTCGCCCGCTTGAGGAAAAAACTCCTGCAAAGATGCCCACGGGGGCAATCCCGCCTTTCGAATCACTTCGGCCGTTGGAAAAAGCGGATTCGCCGCCAAACCGCCCCAGCGGCTGGGTGACCGAAGCGGAACTGAGAAATCTGACGGTCGGGGAATAGCGTTTAAGATTGTCGATGAGTACACTGCTCCGGGGGTAATGCCCCGGCTCTTTTGTCTGCGGTGTCCGTATTTTCGGAATTATCGGAAAAGTCTGCAAAATCACTACAAGAGGTAAGGTTTCCTGCCGATAAGAAACGAGGATCAATACGGAGAAGATTTGTATCGTTCCCTCTAGCTTAACGAAATAGAACATTAGGCAGCCTAGGAAGACTGGACTGTCAGTGGGTGTTTAACAACCGTCCTTTTGGAGGAGTCTCGAAATGCAAGTGAAAGTTTACACGCCGCAGATCATCGAAATTGCCAGTGAATATCTTCCCGCCCTGGCGAAGCGGGCGGCTGATAGCTTGGGTGAGCGGGCCGGTGAAATTTCGGCAACGCGCGGACATCTCGTTCGACAGGCGGTCCAGGACGGCTTGCTCCGCGAATTCGACGATTTGATTGGCGAAGATGGTACGGTCGATCTCGTTTGCGATCCCGGCATGGAAATTCCGCTGGAACTTGAGAATAAAACGCTGACGCTGACCGAACTGCTCGAAGCCCTCTTCGGCGCCAGTCTCGCCGCCCCCGGTGGCAC
>JBEBTM010000079.1:0-12075 GCA_040393745.1 Thermogutta terrifontis
GGCAATGGAAAGGTATGCAATCGCTGCTAGGAGAATGAAAACCGGAAACCAGGCTCGCTGAAGCGTCACGCGGAAATTCGTCATTGTTCAAGCTCCTTTGACGAGCAAAGTTCACAGGATTTCAAACCGCAACAACATTCGGTTTGCCGGGATTTGTAATCGACGCTGTCTGCGGGGCCTTGAAAACCGACGACGGAACGTTCCACCGTGGTTTCCTGCCGGATGACATAGCCGGCGTCGATGTCGAGGTCGAGATGTCCCCGGGTGTACCTGCCGATGATTTGAGATTCCTCTTTCGGCGTCAGGATCGTAAGAACTTGCGTGACAAACCGAATCCGCGCCACGCCGGTTTTGACGCTTTCGAGCGTGAATTGCTGCTGGGCCGAGATTCTTTTCTCGATCATACCGTTGGGCTTCTTGATTTCCAGCGGCAGATCAACGGTCCAGCTTTCGCCGATCGCAATGGTTTTTTCCGGCAGCGGTACGGCAATGCGATTTTCCTGGTTCGCATCGGTATAGAATCGAAGCGCTTTCTTCTTGATCATTTCGCCCCGGGTACTGATCGTCAGGTGGGCCAAGGGCACGCCGATGGTTCCTTCCAGAGGCAAAAAGCCGGCGGGGATCAAAGTGTCCTTGCGGCTGTTATACTGCTCGATTTCCCGTTCCTGCAGGTAGTCGGTCTTCAGGCTTTTCATGTTGACATCGTCGACTTTGTACTCGAAGGTCGCGGTGCCGTCTTTGTCCACATCAAGGACGGTCCAGACTTTCGTGGACAGGCTCGACGTTTCAATGATTTCTCTTTTACCCGAAACGGAAAGCGAGTTATTCAGCGCATGTCGGACATTCCAGCGTATGGTATCACCTTTTTTGAAGTGATAACGCAACAGGAATTTCTCCGGCTCCTGGGCCGTGATCCGGTCAAAACAGGCGAGGCAAAACAGGGCGGTCAGGCAAAGAACCAGCGGTCGAAACGGTTTGGGGGGCATGGGACAATCCTTGATGGGACGGTGGGCAAAACGACACCCTGAAATCTTAACATTTTTCGCCGCCGGTGTCCAGTAAAAAATATGCGCTCACGCCTCGCCGTTTTGTCTTAAACGGGAGAAAGAAGGTAGATGGAGACCCAGACGGTTAACAGGAATAATGTGATACTCATGTAAACGCCCAGTGACACGCCAAGTTTCTGAACAAAAGGCCGGGCCTCGACAAGATTATAGCCGCAGAGCTTCCAAGCCGCCAAATTGTAGAGCAAAATGCCCAGCAGAAAAACCGGCCACCGGGGCGCGGACGCGATGAAAAGAAAAAAAACGGCTGTCTGAAGGAGCGAGTAGTGACCCGGAACTCCAGAAAATCGCAGAGCCATGAGGCTCATTGCGAAGCTTCCTGTGACAAGTAAAACCAAAATGGCCAACCACAGGATTGCCAGCAGGATGGCGTGATAAACCTTGTTCGAAGCCAAAGATACAGAAAAGGAGATATTGCCCAGCGTCAGTATTCCCACCAGAAACGCCACCGGATAAACCACTGCCCATTCCAACGAAATCACGCGGTTATAGTATAAAATCGCAAACAGGGGCATGAGCATAGAAAACAGGCTCACATCCACTAACAGATCAATCCAACGAAAGCCGAAATAGATTTCTCGGTCCGACATTGGCGTCAGAAACATGAGCGGATCAGTCCATTTTGTGCTCCAATAATTGTACCATGTCGCCGATTGGCTGAAAACACCAAGTCCTAGCCACTGCACAACGAACGCGGGCATCAACAAATATGAAGTCGCATAATAACTTGATCCGATTCTTTCAACGGTATCACTGAAGACGTAGCCTATCACCCCAGTCACGATAAACAGCGAATAGGCAAAGAGAATCAGCAGCCATATCTGATTGAAACGAAACCATCGACGTAGAAATAGTACAGTGTACGGCGAGAGATGATCGCTGAGGCGGTCGATTGATGCAATAAAACGTTGCAGCATGATATCAGTCGACTCCACAAGTCGCAGAGCGTGCTCAACAATCGCGAATGGTAATCGCCCTTTTCAATTGTCGGTTGTCATGACGAAGGGAACCTCGTCTTTCCAGCCGATTTCCACCATGGACAGATACCAACTTTTGCCCCGGTCCGGATTGCCTTGGAAGAACAGATACGTCTTGCCGTCGTCGTCGACGAATACTCCGGGGTGGCCCGACTCGGAGCTGTTCCACTGACCCTTGGGTCCGTTCGGTATGAACGGTACGGTCCAAAGCCGGATCCAGTTCACGCCGTCTTCGCTCCGTGCCACGCCGATCTGTTGCGGGTCGTTGTTGTAACCGCCGGCGTAGAACATGACGAGCGTATCGCCACGCCGGCAAATGGTCGACGCCTCGATACACCGGGTTTCCCAAGGTAATTCGGGCTCCAAAATCGAACGGTCCGCGGCCTGCGTCCAGGCTTTGGGGCCGAGGTCGGACCTCGGATCGGCCGTGGCTACGACGAGCTTCTGGACCTTCATGTCGGGGTCTCGGGTCGCGGCGTACAGGAACAGTTTGTTTTTGAACAAAAAGACGTCGGCGTCGATGGCTCGGCCGCAGGTCCAATCGCCGTGGGGCCGGAACACGGGATTTTCCGGGTGCGGGGTGAATTTTACACCGTCTTCGGAGGAAGCGTAACAGATCGCGTCATCTTTTCCGTTGCCGTAAGTCTGGTAGAAAAGATGCACCTTGCCGTCCCAGACTTTCGCACAGGGAGCACAAAGCCCTTTGGCGTCGCATTCCTGCATCGGCGGCAGTTCGGCAATGGTTTCCCAGCGGACCAGATCGGTACTTTCGGCGATCCCGATGATCCAGCCATAAGGCGTTTTGACCTTGTCGCTCGGAGGCAGTGAAAAGTACATGAGATAACGGTCCTTGAACCGCACGACCGAAGGATCTTTCGAGTAAGAAATCGAGGTTCCGTCGTCGGCGAACTTCTTCGTCGCATCGCCCCACTTCATCGCGGGCTTGGCAAGGGCGTCCATCGTGGGGTCGGTGATCCATTTGACGTCCTCCGTCGTGGGATACGCCACCTTGGGTGGTTCCTGCGAAAGCATGATCTTTGATAATAACAGCACGGCAATGAAAGCAAAGGCGAGTCTGAGCATGATTTCCTCTTGTAAATGTAACGCCAACGGTCCGCGACCACGGACGTGGCGATTTTTTCGTGTTTCAATTATTGCAGCGGTCCGTCCATGAGCAGATCGTGTTCCCGCTTCATTGACGGGGCTGTTTTCGTGCCTAAGCCGACGTCGATGTACTGCCCTCCCGCCGTTTGACGGCAATGGACGGCCAGCGTGTTTTTGCCCTTTCGCAAGCCGGTTTGCAGATCGAAGCGTTCATACTGACTGACGTGCCCGCCGCGTTTGAGAACGAGTTCACCATTCAGGTACACTTCGACGTCTTCGTCGTGGTAAACGCTGAGAACCAGGTCGGCGGCCGCGATTTCCGTTTCAGCCTCAAATTCGGTGCGAAGCCAAATGTCGGTGCCGTTCCAGTGTGTCGTGCTCTTTTCAATGCCTGGCACGCCGGTTCCGAAGCCGCCTTTTCCGATCTTCCACGAAGAATCGTCGAATTCGGCGGCGGTCCACGAATCGGCCGGTTTTTCGAATGTATATTTCCATTCCGTTCCGGCTTCATTGTTTTGGTACGGTTTCACGAGCCAGTTCGATTTCGGCGTGATAAATTCGACGCCATAGAGCAACATCTTCCACAGGGCGATGTTTTTCGGCGACGTCGGAATCACGTCGATGGTCGTGAAAAGCACTTCGTTGTGGTCCGTCTTGCATCCGATCGCCGCAATTCCGGACGGTTTTTCCATCGCTTCATAAAGGCATACGGCTGCGCACTTGGCCGCCTCGGGACTTTCGTTGAACAGCGACCAGTCGACCGCCGCGGCCTCGTAATAAACCGTGTGTCGCTTGGGAATGTTGTCGAAAGCGCACTTGATGACCTGCAGGTCGCCCGGTTCTTCGGCGAAATAATAGCCCGGCTTCTCGAAGAACTGCGAATAGTAATAGAGGTCGACGGGTTTCAACTGCGTTGCCGTTCGGTCGACCAGCTTCGTGTCGTCGAGATATTTTCCGAACGCTTTTGGAATGTCACCTTTTTCTTGAAAAACAACGACGGCTCGATACACTTCGTCGAGGAGCGAAATATCCGTTTCCTTGAACGTGTTGCCGTCGATCAGTACGGAAATGTCGCTTTTCCGTTTCGCCGGATCAACGGAAAGAACAAGCGGCACGCCAATGGCGACGAGTTTTTCGTACAATTTCCCATTCGGATCGCCGAGAAATAAAACTTGTTTCGTTGGAACGGATATGATGTTTCCCGGCCGCCCTCCGAATTCTTTTTTGTACTCAATCGGTTGTGGTCCACGCGGATCCAATGCCGTTTTTTGGGCTTCGAACATCGGCAGCGGTTTATAGAGCGGCAGCCGTTTGTCCCAGCCGGGATTGAAGGTCGTCGTGTACGGCGGAAGCCGCTCGATTTGCACGCCGGGCTTGTTTTCCTCGAAAGGTTTGAAGAAGACGCCGTCATTTTTGTTTGGTAATCGCCTGAAATCGGAATAGCCCAGCGGCAGATGTTCGATGCCGAACCAAGCCGTTTCCGCAGGGGAATAAAACGCCAGCTTCGGCAGCGCGATCTTCACGATATTCTGGTACACGTCAATGGCCAAGGCTTCATTTCGGCCCCGGTAGTTTTCGTAAGCCCGGTCGCCGTTGAACTCGGCCAATTGGCCCGGCCTTGCATAGTACGTGCCGCCCTGCTCGCCGATCATCCAAGGTTTAGTGTGTTCCTTGGGAAAGAAGTTGTCGTCCCGAAGACCGTGGCCGTAGTGCATATTCCACACGGGACTCGTGCCCCGGATGTCGCCGTCGCCGTCGCAGGAAAACCAGTTCCGGGTCGGATCGTACTTTTCGCCTTCCTTTCCGTATTCGGCCAGTTTGTTCCACCAGATGTCGGCCTGCTCCGGCGTGATGTTTTTGTCGTAAAGGAAGATCGCAAAGAGTTCGTTGCCCCAACTCCAGCCGAAAATCGACGGATGGTTCCTGTCGCGAAGAATCAGTTTTCGATAATGTTCGGAAAATCGGCCCCAGGCTTCGGGCTCTTCAAAATTGAGTTGGATCGAACTGCCAAACAGTGCGGTTTCGGCCAAAACGGCGATGCCCATTTCATCGGCCAATTCGGCGTAAATCCTCGGATGCGGCTGGGCGTGCGGCCGAACGGCGTTACCGTGCATGTCCTTGACCATCGTGTACCAGGCCGCAACGTAATCTCTCGAAGAAATGAACGGCCCGAAGGGATGCAGCAGATCGCCCATGAGTTGCACGGGCTTGCCGTTCAGTTGCAATTCATTGCCCACGATGCGGAATTCCCGCCAACCGAAGCGGGTGTATTTCGTGTCGATTTTGGCGATTTGTGCATTATTTCCTCCATACATTTCCACCGTTTTAACGATAAGAGTATCGGGGCGACACAGATTGAGGATGATACCGTACAGATTTGGTTCGTCCATGGTCCAGTGCTCCAATTTGTCGCCGACTTTTTCGGATAACGTAATCGTTCTCGATTCACCCGCCGGGATTTCAATGGCTTCTGTCTGCGAAAAAGTGAGCTGCGGGATTTCCCAATTGGGTGTAATTTTGCCTCTGATCCACCAAAAAACGGTGCCGTCGAGGCACACCGTAGCGGGTTTGTCCGTGTCATTTTTCAGCATGACTTCGACTTCCAGCGTGTCCCGATGAACAAACGGTTTCACAAACACGTCGTCGATGCGCACCGCAGGCACGGCAAGCAGAAAAACGTCCTGCCAGATGCCGCTGATGTTGTCCATGTTCGAGCCCGGCGGATAGGGCGTGCGCATTTTCGTGTACTTTTCGCTCACTTTATCGAAAAGCCGAAGCGAACGGACGCCGACGAGAATTTCGTTTTCCTCGCCGAGTTTCACGGCGTCGGTCACGTCGAGTTCGAACGGCAGGAAACGACCGAAGTTTTCGCCGACTTTCTTGCCGTTGACGTAGATCTCCGCCATGCCGCCGACGGCTTCGAAGTGGAGGAGCAAACGCTTGTTTTTCCAATCGCCGGGAACATCGAACGTTCGGCGCATCCAAGCCATTTGGGTATGGTCCCAGTGTTCGGGGTAGCTCGGATAGTACACCGAATCGGGCCAGTAGGGTTTCGGGTTACGACCGTTGCCCCAGGTGTTCACATTCCACGGCGACGGAATCTTGATCGGCGTGGTTTCCCAAGCGTCGTCTTTCGGCATGGCAAGCTTTGGCGGCACACCTTTGTTCCACTGAAAGTCACCGGGAAGCGGTACGGGCTGGAATTGCCAAGAACCGTTCAGGCAAATTTCCTCGCGAAATTCCGACTCAGGGGCTTTGACCCAGTTTTCCGACGGGGCAAAATCGCCGTCGAACCGGGTCGGCTGCCAGGCGAGAACGATTTCCGGTGCGATCATTAGAAGGCAGAACGTCCAGAGCGTGGCTCTGTAAAAGCGAGTGAGGAACATGCTGATTTGTCCGGGATGGAAGATTTTTTGTGTCAAGACCATCCGACATTGTATCGAAGCCGCTCCCGCATCGCAAGCAGTGCGGAACGATCGACAAGACGATTTCGAAACGGCGGGACACGAACTTTTGGTCGGATGTGTCCCGCTACAAGTGCCGGGAGAATAACAACGGGAGACGGTTTCCGCCGATCATCCGAATTTTTCGCGGGCTCACGGTCAACCGCCGCTCGACGACATCGGCTCTTTTTGGTATGCTAACCGAAAGTGTTTACCCTGTTCCTGAATTGACGTTCGAGGTTCTTGAAGGACGCCGAAAGCCATGTTTACCGTTTCCCGAGATTTTACGTTCTGCTACGGGCATCGATTGCTCGATTACAATGGCAAGTGCGCGCATCCGCACGGCCATAACGGCACCGCGCGGATCGTACTGGCCGGAGAATCGTTGAACGATCAGGGCATGGTCCTTGATTTCGGAGACTTGAAACGGACCATCGGCGTTTGGATCGAAGAGAATCTTGACCACCGCATGGTCCTGGGAGTGAACGATCCGCTGGTTCCCGTTCTTCGGGAAATGAACGAGCCGATGTTCCTCATGGACGTGAATCCTACGGCGGAGAATCTTGCCCGGCTTCTCTTCGAAAAAGCGACCGCGATGGGCTTTCCGGTTCAATCGGTCGTCTTTTGGGAAACGGAAAAATGCTTCGCCGAGTACCGAATAACGTGAATCGCTTGGTTTTTCGCAGTCTCGTCAAATCGAATATTCGGCATTGGCGAAGAGCCATTGCCGGGCAAAGTGGCGGTCGCAAAAAGGCGTGATTTCCGGTTCCAATGCGGAATTTTCCACGGCCCCCTTGCCAAAGATCAAAACGGTGTCGCCCGAGGTCGCTTCCGAGAGCGCCCAGGCAATCGCTTCGGCGCGGTCCGGCATGATCACGGCTCCGCTTTCCGAGGAAAAACTCTGTCCGATATCGCACATCGCCATGGCCGCCTCGCTGTCCCGGCGATCGGTCGCACTCGTCAAAATGACCGAATCGGCCAGTGATTCCAAAGTCCGACCGATCAGGGCTCGTTTACCCGACTCAAGGTATCCGCCGGCCCCGAACACGCAGATGAGCCGACCCGGTGTGATTTCCCGTATGGTCCGCAGAGCCGAAGTCAGCGAATCGCAGGTCCGAGCCGCGTCGACAAACACGCCGAAATCCTGACCGCATTCGATCCGTTCCATCCGCCCCGGCACGCTTTCGACTCGCTCGATACCGCGTGCTATGGTTTTCAGGTCAATCTCAAATCCGATGCCAAGCGCCGTTGCGAGCAGACAATTATAGATGTGTTCCTCGCCGATAATTTGAGTACGAAATGGAACCGCCTCGGTGCCCGCCGTGACGATGAACGTTTGCTCGCCCGGGTAACGCTCGACGAGCATGGCTCCGACTTCGGCGTTATTACGCATGCCGACCGTCAGCAGCGGATGGTCGATCAGGGGGGCGATGGCCTCGGTGATCCGGTCGTCGATATTGCATACGGCCAAAGCTTTTTTCTTGGCGTATTTGAAAATTCCCAGCTTACATCGGCGGTACTGTTCTACGGTACCGTGATAATCGAGATGATCCCGGCGAATGTTCGTCAGGCAAACGGCATCGAAATGAATTCCGGCCAGCGATCCATCGGCAATGGCCCGGCTCGATGCTTCGAAAACAACGTGTGTGCAGCCGCTGAGGACCATTCGGTGCAACCAGGCCGCGATTTGGTCGGGCCTCAGATTTTCCTCGTCTACCGGGTGAAACAACGAACCGTCGAATACGCCGAGTGAACCGATCAGGCCGACCTGGTAACCCGCCTCGGCGAGCATGCCGGAAATCAGGTAAGACGTAGACGTTTTCCCGCTGGTTCCCGTAATGCCGATCATTTTGAGCGACTTGGCCGGAAAATCGTAAATTGCATGACAGAAAGCGGCAAACCCTTCGGCGACATTGGAAATCACGAAGAACGGAACCGATTCCGCGCCGGAAACCGGCCGGTCCGCAACAATGGCCGAGCAGCCCCGGTGCAGGGCCAGTCCGACGCACTCCTCCAGATCGTCGTCTTCGCCCAAGACGGCAAAGTATACGTCACCCCGTCGGACCTGCTCGGGGTCCGTGGTCCCGTTTGCCGCTTTAACGTCGCTGGCAAAGGAGGAATGAATTTTCTTACAGACGCTTCGCAGCGTTTTTTTCAACGAAACGGGTTCGGTTCCCTTATAGCAGGCTCGCATCCATGCCTCCTGGTTCAATGACGACTCAATCGTCGCTTCATCCTTGAAGCGACAGAAGGTATTGTGCCGGAAACCCGATTTTTTGTCAATCGCAATTTCCCCGGCGCGGCCGGGCCGTCATTCGAGCTTCCGCTCGGCGAGTTCACCCACGAAATGGTGCTTCGCTCCCGATTTCGCTGATCAACATCCTGAAAAGCATTCACGGTTTTGAATGTGAGTAAACAGGCGTTTCATTGGTGTTGCATTTCGGCTCGCGTGGCAATATGATGAAGCGGAGTCGGAAAAGGTCGCCCCCGAAACAAGGAAAAATCCCATGAACTTACGTCCCTTCGCCTTTTTTTTGCTTCTCTCGGCTTGCTTGCTCTCGCCGCTGTACGCCGCCGAGGAAATCAGTACCCTGCTTTTCGACATGCGGCACACTACGCTGCATCAACCGCCGATATGTGAGCTGGAGCTCCCCTTCGCTTCAAAACCGGAACAAAGCCGGGCGTTTCACGATGTGAAAAAAGATTGGGGACAATCGGCCGACCAGGCGGACCGGTTCACGTTTTCCTTCAGCACACCGAACCCCGAGGCCATCGGGTCTATCACGCTTTACTTTCACAGCAAAGACGGCTGGTACGCCCAGGGGGCCTCGATCCCGCAAATGCCGGTGTACGTGAAAACGTTTTTCGGCGAACACCGGTCCCATTACACCGTGACCTTCCACAAGAACCGCTTCACCACCGAAGGCAAGCCGGGCACCTGGTCCAACGTGGACACGATCCGTTTCGCCTTCTGGCGGGGCAAAGCCGTGGATTCCGAGGTCCGCATCCATTCGCTGGCCGCCGTCCGTTCGCCGGAAACGCCGCTCGTTTTGACCGACCCGGAAAAACCCGACGCGGCGAAGTGGCTCACGGGCCGATTGGAGCAGCTGGGCATTGAACATCTGGAAGTTCCGCAAGATGAACTAACCTGGGAATACGTCCAACGTTACCATGTCGTCCTGCTTCCGGGAAATCCCAATCTGCCGGAGGAGACGGCCGAGTTATTGACGCGAAATCTCCAGCGAGGCGGCCGGGTCCTCGGTTTTTACCAGATTCCCGCCGATTTGATGCGAGCCATGGGTTTCGAGCCGGGACGGTATCTTCGCAGTCCCGACGGTGACGCCGCGCTAGCTTCGTTCCGAATGACCGATGCTTTTCCCTCTCCGGTGGAAACGGTTGCGCAGCGGTCTTGGAATATCATCACGGCCACCCCGCTGGAAAACGGCAAACTCAAACCGGTCGTCGGCGCCTGGTGGTACGATGCCCAGGATCGAAAAACAGAATATCCGGCCCTGCTGCTCAGCGATCATGGAGCGTTTTTTTCGCACATTTTAACCCAGGACAGCGACGAAGAGAAAGACGCTTTCCTCCTCGCCCTACTGGGTCGTTATTGCCCCGAAATCTGGCAGCAAGCCACCGACCGGGCTCGAAAGTCGTTCGACGATGTCGGCGGTCCGAAAAGCATGACGCCCGAACAACGTCAGGCCCGGCACACGCGTTTGCGTGATGGTTTGGCAGAGAAGGGCTTTGATTCGAAGTGGACGATCAACACGAAAATTGGGGCCGAAGACAAGTCACGGTATCCGAAACTTTGGCTTACATTGCAGGAATTGCGGGACAAGGAAATTCTGCTCTATTGCGAATCGGTCCGTCCGAAAACCCCTGAATTTCGGGCTTGGTGGGAACATGCGGGTACGGGTGCTTATCCCGGCGATTGGGACCGGACTATGCGTGAACTTGCCGAAACGGGGTTCAACGCCGTGATTCCGAACATGCTCTGGGGCGGCCTGGCCCATTACGAAAGCGATATTTTGCCCCGGAGCGGCGTTTTTCAAAAACACGGCGACCAGATTGCCCAGTGTGTCGCGGCCGGAAAAAAACACGGCGTCGAAGTCCACGTTTGGAAGGTTTGCTACAATCTCTCCACGGCCCCCGGGGATTTCGTCGAGCGGATGAAAGCCGAAAATCGAACCCAGGTGAAAGCCGACGGCTCTTCGGTGAACTGGCTTTGCCCATCGCATCCGAACAACGTAAAACTTGAATGTGACTCCCTTTGCGAAGTCGTTAGCAAATACGACATCGATGGTGTCCATTTTGATTACATCCGCTACCCGGCAAGCGATCATTGTTACTGCACTGGCTGCCGGGAACGCTTCGGCAAGGACACGGGCACGGAAATCTCCGACTGGCCCCGCGATGTTTTGGAGGGCGGCAAGGCGAAGCCGGAATTCAAACAATGGCGTTGCGACCAAATCACGGCCCTCGTCGCCCGAGTGCACAACGAGGCCAAGCGGATCAAGCCCGGAATCAAGATTTCCGCGGCCGTGTTCTGCGACTATCCCGGCAGCCGAGACTGGGTTTTGCAGGATTGGCCCGTCTGGATCGACCGGGGATACCTTGATTTTCTCTGTCCGATGAGCTACACCGACAGCCTGACTCGCTTTGAATCGCTCACGGAAACGCAGCGAAATCTGGTCAAGGACCGGATTCCGCTCTATCCCGGCATCGGGGCCACGGCCACGGGGCAGCGACTCACACCGGACCAGGTTGTCGCACAAATTGAGATTGCACGAAAGCTCGGAGCCGGTGGTTTCGTTATTTTCAATTTGAATGCGGCAACCCTCCAGCGAATCCCACCGATGACAAAACTGGGGGCCACTTGCCCAAAGCCGCAGCAATGAACCTTGGAGATAATTCTCAGAATATTGCCATACAATCGGAAAAATCGTTATTATCGTTAAAGTCTGCCTATTTCCCCGTCGATGTAAGGACTAACCGGGTGGCTTTCCCATGGTCGGCCATCCATCCTCCCCCACTCAAGTGTTCCGATCGACTTCCTTTTCGGAAAGGGAAAAAAGCATGAAAAAAACGATTTTACCAACACAATTGCGTTTCTGTGGCCTACAGATCGGTTTCTGCGCCACTGTTTTATTGGGTCTTCTGGCCCTTTTCACCTCGAAAACGGAAGCCAGCGTCACCCGACTGCCCGCCATTGTGGCAACGCTGCCGAAAGTTAATGAACGGATCGTCACGCGATTCAGCCTAGCTACTTTTGAACGGCTTCGGCATCGTCAGCTTTCCCTGGGAGCGACTTTCATGCCGGGCTGCGGTGGGTACGGCTCAAGCAGCTACGGGGTAAGCTCCGGTTGTGGTTGCGGCTCAAACCATGGTAGTGACCGGAATTATGACCGCGAACCCTTTGAGGGTGAAATCATCTACGAAGACGGCGTAACCTTTCGCGGACAGTCGTGTGGATGTAATTCCCCA
>JBEBTM010000080.1:0-11997 GCA_040393745.1 Thermogutta terrifontis
TTTGTTTGGGTGTGGGGTCGGGCTTTTAAACGGCCTGTTTGACTCGATCCGTGTGGCCCTTTAATGCACGGACGACGCGACCGGTTTCGATATTCCAGATCCGGGCCGCGTTGTCACCGCCGGGTCCGCCGGAAGCGGCGAGCAGGAATTTGCCATCGGGGGAAAAAGCGACGGAATTTGCCGGACTTTCGCAGCCCTCGAAACGTTTCACGAGAACGGCCCGGGGCGAGCGGACGGCGGCGTCTTCGTCCTCGGCGACTTCTTGGGCGGCTTTTTCCTCGGCAAGAACCTGGGCGGCCTCGGCTTTTGGGTCGTCACCCTCGGAGACGGCGGTTTCCTGGGCGAAAACCGACCACGAGGCCATAACGAAGATGGCCATCAGCGAAAAAAACGTGTTTCATCGTGGCACGAGGAGAGTTTTTTATCCCACTTGCGATATGACTTTACCCGGAAGCTCCGCTGCGCTTCACTTCCGGCTCTTGGACGACGGGCGGGTTCGGGTGAATCACCACTGTTTGGCCTCAAGGAGCCGCTGGACGTATTTGGCGAGGATATCCGTTTCAATATTAACCTTGTCCCCGATTTTCCTGCTGCCGAGCGTAGTGATTTTGAGCGTGTACGGAATCAGAGCCACACTAAATAAATCACTGTCGCAGCGGACCAATGTCAGGCTTACGCCGTCCACGGCCACGGAACCTTTCGAGGCCATTTGGGCGGCCAGCTCCTTTGGAACCGTAAAATAGTAGTCCTGGTAATCGCCCAGGTCGTCGATTTTCGACAGGACCGCCTGGCCGTCGATGTGGCCGGAGACGAAATGGCCGCCGAGCCGGTCACCGAGAGCCAAAGCCCGCTCAAGGTTCACGGGACTGCCGGGGACGAGATCGCCCAGATTGGTTCGGGCCAGACTTTCCGGGCCGACCTGGAACGCAACCGTCGTGGCCGTTTTGTCCACCACGGTCAAACAGCACCCATTCACGGCGATGCTGTCGGCAACCTTGGTTTCGGCGGCAATGGCCGGTTCTTCAATCATGAGACGAACCCCCGGCGGCTCGGGGACAATGGCCGCGACTTTTCCCAACGATTCGACAATTCCGGAAAACATAATAGTACAGGTTTGGTGCGAGAGGTTATGGCCGATGGGTTATTTTAGAAACTTTTTGATTGTGTCGACCAGGGCGACCCGGTCGACGGGTTTGGCGATGTAGTCATCGCAACCCGCTTCGATGGTTTTTTCGCGGTCACCGGTCAGGGCATGGGCCGTAATGGCAATAATCGGACGATGATACCCTTGAGACCGCAAAGTCGATGTGGCTTCGTAGCCGTCCATGACGGGCATTTGCATGTCCATGAGGATGACATCGAAAAACAGGCCGTTGTCCATGTCCTGGTTGACTTTCTGGACGCCGAGTTCGCCGTTGGCGACGATTTCGACCATGGCCCCGGCGTCGCGGAGTTGGGTCGAAATGACAAGTTGGTTGACGAACATGTCCTCGACGAGCAAAATCCGGGCGTTACGCAAGGGGCGTTCCTTGGTTCGGTCGGTCGATTGTTTTTCCTCCTCCGGCGGCGGATCGGCCTTCGGGGCCCGGATTTCCAAGCCGGGCTCAAGCGTCGATTGGCCCTGGGATTTCTTATCCATAAGAATCGACGACTCGTATTCCGAAGGCAGGTAGACGTGCAATGTCAGCGTGAAGGTACTGCCGAGGTTCGGTTTACTTGTTACGGAGATGTCGCCGTCCATGAGCTGGGCCAGCCGCTTGGCGATGCTCAGACCCAGGCCGGTACCCCCGTAGCGACGTGTCGTGGAGCCGTCGATTTGTGTGAAAGGTTGAAACATATTATCGATCTGGGCCTGGGTGATGCCGATGCCGGTATCGATAATGTCGAATCGGAGCATGGTCGAGCCGGGATAAGGATTCCTGGGATCGCGGAAGATCGTGGAATCCTCGCTGATGTGATGAGGGTCCGACTTGTATCCGATGTCGGTCTGTGGTGGGGAAAAGGTTTCGCAGTGAACGGTGACGGCTCCCTTTTCCGTGAATTTGATCGCGTTGTCGACCAAGCTGGTCAAGACCTGCCGGAGTCGGACGGGGTCGCCCAGAATCAATTCGGGAATCGGTTCCTTGTACTTGATCGAAAAATCCAGGTGCTTGGAGACGACATTGGTCATTTCCATTTTCCAGATATCTTCAAGTATCTGCTTGATCGAAAGGGGCACGGATTCGATTTCAAGCAGATTGGCTTCGATTTTCGAAAAATCCAGGATGTCATTGATCATCGTGACAAGATCCTGCCCGCTTTTCCGGATGATCTCGATGATACCCTCCAGACTTTCGCGATCGTCCTGCCTGCATGTTTGAAAGACGCGTTGCGTGAGAATTTCGGTGAAGCCGATCATGGCGTTCATCGGGGTCCGAATTTCGTGGCTCATGTTGGCCAGGAAGTCGCTTTTCGCCTTGGCCCCGGCATCGGCGGCCTTTTTAGCGGCGATGAGTTCCTGATTCATGTGCCGGAGCCGATTGACGGTTCGCTGCAAAACGGCGAAAAAACAGAGGGCTCCCAAGTAAAGGAACAAAACCAGTGCCAAAAGCTGGGTCGACGCATGACGCATCTGCCAGGTGAGGCTCATCCAAAGATCCCATCGGAAATCGATACCCAAGATCGCTTCGACATTCTCCTCGGGATCGCACAGGGGCGCGACAACCGTCACGAAGCGTCCATCATACTCGTCGGAAACCACGTCTTCATCCATGGCTACCTCGCCGTTGAAGCCCCGGGTGTAGACGTCGAAATACTCATCATAGGGCGAATAAATCGCTTCGCCGGTTTCCTTGGGGCCCTTGATTTCGCCGTCCCGATTGACGTCCGTCTCGCAGGAAACGATCCAATGGACCTTTTTCTCCTCGCCGCGGTCTCGCCGGAGCGTGAATACGTAAGCGATCAGCGGAATATCGCGACACAGGCTGGAGTGGTACTCCAAGATTCCGCGGTAAGTAGGATCGTCCGGCGCGGTTGGTGTTTTGGAATCCTTAGGAGCGATTTTCCAGTGGCCCCTCATCTCGGTTTCCCTCGCGATGCTGCGGGCCAGGCCAATCAGATTTTGCTCCCATTCTTTGTGGTAATCCTGTTCCCTGTCACGAACATGACACATGCCGACGAACAGGATCAGAAAAAAAAAGAGCCAACTCACGCCAATGAACACCGGACTGCATCGCTGAAGAATGAGCCACACCGTTACTGCAATCATTCCTCCTGCCGCAAGAGCGATGACGAGCAGAAGTGTCGAGTGAAACAGCGGAATATTGGCAAATAAAGCGGGAAAATCCATAAAACGGTGGAAGAACGAAATATTCGGGCACACCGGTGGCCCCAAAACGCCTGCGGCAGTAGAAGGATTCGGCGGAAAGCTCACATCCATTGTATCATCCTACTTTTGATGGGATTTTTCAAGCCCCACCGGAGATTTTTCCATAATTTGGGGTTTAATCAGCATGGAAAGATGGAATTATCCGCCATCTTTGGGTAGTATGCCGGATGAAGTGCCGGGGATTTCGGCTGAATGGCGAGTGGAGTTGTCGAATGAGTTATGCCCGCCGGGTTTCCGGTTTTACGATTTTGGAGTTGATGATCGTGCTGGTCATTCTGCTCGCTGTCACGGCGGTCGGCGTATGGCGGCTTTCGGGCTCCCTGCAAACACAGCGCATCCGTTCGTCGGCAGATCGACTTCGCGCGGAATGGCTGGAAGCCCGGCTACGAGCCATGGAAGATGGGCAAATCCTCTGTATGCGGTTTCAGCTCGGCGGTTCGGTGATCCTGCTCGATCGGGTGCTCGATTCTCATTTCACGGCAAGCCTGGCGTCGCGTTCAACCTCCGACCGGTTCGATATTTACAACGAGGAAGACCCCTTCGAAAAAGGCGGATTCTCAGGCGATTCGGAGGATTTCATCCTGTCGGACCCGTCTTCTGCCACGGACCAGAACGGCACGATTTTCATCCATTTGTCCGAAGGCGTGTTCACGGCGGATGTGATTTCGATTCCCGAGGAGCGGGCCGCGTTTTACCTCGGCCTGACCGTACCGGGCGAGTCGGAAATGGAGGACAATACCTCCGAAAGCACCGAGGTCGCGAACCAGGAAATTCGGCTCGGTCAGCAGTCCGGCGGCGACGGGTTCGAGTGGTCGACGCCGATTTTTTTCTATCCGGACGGAACCACCTCGGCAGCGGCCGTGCTCCTGAAGAACGACGCGGGCCAGTGTATTGAAGTCCGCCTGCGCGGCTTGACGGGCATCGGCAAGGCGACGCAGTTAACCTCGGCGGACGAATATCGGGGTGAACTGGACCCAAGCCGGGAGCGAAACTCCACGTTACGTTGAAGCAAACGATAATCTACGGTCGGCGTCTAAAAAGGAGCGACATCATGTCCAAGTTTATCGTGGAAATCACTTTGATCGCGGTTTTCGGGTTCATGACGGCGGTTTTCGGCGAAGAACCGGCCCCCGTGGAGCCCGCGCCGCCACAGGATCCTCGGAGTGTTTACGAACTCACGGCCGAGGAAAGCGCCGCTTTTGCGCCCACGATCCTGGACGGGCCCGTCTTGAAACGCCTGGCTGAAAAAGAAATCGTACCGGCCCCGATTTGCAGCGATGCCGTATTCCACCGCCGCGTTTTTCTCGACCTGATCGGCACGATGCCAACGGTGGACGAAACAAAAACCTTCTTGGCCGATCCCGCGCCGGACAAGCGGGCTGCGCTGGTCGACCGGCTTTTGGATCGGCCCGAATTCGCCGATTATTGGGCCATGAAATGGAGCGATGCGTTGCGAGTCAAGGCGGAATTTCCCATTAATCTCTGGCCCAACGGGGCCATGGTCTATCACCGCTGGATTCGCGAGTCGTTCCGGGTTAACAAGCCGATCAACCAATTCGCCCGGGAACTTTTGCTCGGCAGCGGGAGCAATTTCCGGAATCCGCCGGCCAATTTCTATCGAGCCAGCCAGAGTCGGAATGCCCGGTCGATTGCCAACGCCGTCGGCTTGACCTTCCTGGGCGCCCGGGTTGAGGATTGGCCGATAGAAAAGCAGGAACAGTTTGTCACACTGTTTTCCCGCATCGGTTTCAAGCCGAGCGCCCAGTGGAAAGAGGAAATCGTTTTTTGGGACGACACACCCCTGAAAAATTCCGAGGTCATCTTTCCCGATGGCTCGAAGGGAACGGTCCCGGAAGGTTCGGACCCGCGCGTCGCCTTCGCCGACTGGCTTTTGGAGCCGAAAAACCCGGTGTTTGCCCGCGTTACGGTCAATCGGGCCTGGAACTGGATGCTCGGATCGGGCATTGTCCAGCCGGTGGACGATTTCCGGGCCGACAATCCGCCGTCCCAGCCGGAACTCCTCGACGTTCTGGCCGTCGAATTCGTCCGCATGAATTACGACTGGAAGCAGCTTCTCCGGCTGATTTGCAATAGCCGAACCTATCAGCAATCGCCCTTTGCCCGAAGTGAGCATGCCGAAGCGGCGGCAATGTTCGCGTTTTATCCGGTCCGACAAATCGACGCCGAAGTGCTTCAGGATATGCTGCGCCAGGTGCTTGTCGTACCGCTGGGCTATTTCAGTGATGTTCCGGAGCCGTACACGAACGTGCCCGACTGGCGGCGGACGATCGCATTAGCCGATGCAAGCATCACACATCCGTTTTTGGAGACTTTCGGCCGACCTTCGCGGGACAGCGGCATGGACGGCGACCGAAATCTTCGGCCCAGCGTGTCGCAGCGGATGTTTTTGGTCAATTCGTCGGACATGATGCTCTGGATCGAACGAAGCTGGCGGCTCCGGAACGCGGCGAACGCTGTTGCCAGCGCAAGAAAAGGCGAAAATCGGCACAAAGTCATTGCCGAGTATCTTTTCCTCGCCCTTTGGTCCCGCTATCCAACCGACGAGGAGGCCGAAATGATCCGGGAGCAGTTTTCGGTCAAAGGAGCCAATGAAACCATCGTGTTCCAGGATATTCTCTGGACGATGTTTAATTCCAAGGAATTTCTCTGCCGCCATTGACCCGCAGGGGTATCGTCCGAGGATTGAATATTTTCCTTTCAAAAAATCCCGCTTTTCCAGCTTGCGGTCCTTGAAGGACGCGAATTTTCTCGCTATACTTGCGCTGATCGGCTTTTGCGTAACATCTCGTTTCAACCGGTTCGTTTTTCAATTAAGGAGCTTAGCGTGACTGAAAATCAACAATCCCCAAAAAACTCTTCGGCCCCTTTGGTTCTGGTTCTTTTCGTCGGCTTCGTTCTGGGGGTGATCGTCGGTTTCCTGACCAAGGATCCGATCGTCAAATACCTGACCATGCTGAAAAACACGGACATTCCGGTCGAGGTCAAGGTTCCGACCAACCAGACTGAAGATGAAAAGAAACCCGTCGAAGGTGAAACGAAGCCCATTGAGGGGACGACGCCCGCTACAGACGAAGCGAAGCCCGCTGAAGAGACACCCGCCGAGGATGACGCAAAGCCTGCTGACGAAGCCCCGGCAACGGAATGAGCAACTCGCGGAAACGCTTTTGTCACTCCCGCGAAAACGGGAATCCGGACAAATGATGGTTTAATCCATTGCGCATGTTTAAGTTAATTGTGCAATGGATTAAATTTGTTTATCTTGGGAATCCCGCTTATGCGAGGGCGATGGCGTTGTGGTGTCTTTGCCGCTTCTCATGATTCGTATTCTGTGTTTTCTGCATCAGGAATCTTCGGCAGCAGTTCCTCCAGCATCGCCAGTGTTCGGTCCGTGGCCCCTATTTGCTGCCGGACCAATTCGCGGGCGTTTCGACCAAGGCTTTCCCTTTCGACTTGATTCGTCAGGCACAGGCGGACGAATTGCTCTATTTCCCGTTGGTCGTGGACGATCCGGGCCGCGTTTTGGCGAAGCATCAGATCGACGATGTCTCGAAAATTTTTCGTGTTCGGTCCGAAACAAACGGCAGCGCCATAAGCGGCGGGCTCGATCATGTTCTGGCCGCCGCGCGTACCCATGCTGCCGCCGACGAAGGCGATCGCGGCCGTTCCCCACCAGGCGCCCAGTTCGCCGATCGTGTCCACGAGCAGGATTCGCGGCCGGACCGACTTTCGGCTGCTTTCCCCCGTGATCATGCCGGGTTCCGAATCGGCCGAATCCGGAGTATCTTTCGTCGCTTGCAGCGAGGAACGCCTTTCCCAGAGCACTCCTTTTTCTTCGAGCATCGCGGCCACTTCGTCGAACCGCTCCGGGTGCCGGGGAACGATAATCAATCGCAAGTCGGGAAAGTCAGATTTCAAATTTTCGTACGTTTCAACGGCAAACGCTTCTTCCGGCGATTGGGTGCTGCCGGCGAGGAAGACAATATCCGCTGCGGAAATACCCGCCAGTTCCCGACATGTCCTCGTTTCCGGATTGGCCCGGTCGAATCGGGCCCCGTCGAACTTCATGGATCCGGTGATCCGGATCCGATCGCTCGGCATTCCCAGGTGGTGGAACCAGCCGGCGTAGGTTTCGCTCTGGACGGCGAGACTGTCGATCTTTCGAAGCATGGATGCGATCAGGGGGCGAATCCAAAGATACCGGCGGTAGCCCGTTTCGCTCATGCGACCGTTGACCACGGCGATTTTAACACCTCGTTTTTGGGCCGTATCGATCAGGTTGGGCCAAAGCTCCTGTTCGGCGAGTACGAGCATGGCCGGCTCGACCCGCTGTAGGGCGGTGTTCACAGCCCAACTGAAATCCAGAGGGCAGTAGAATACCGTGAGCTTGTTTCCGTATAATTTTTGGGCCAACTCCATACCCGTCGCCGAAGTCGTCGACAGGATGCAGCACCAGTCGGGCCGGGCTTCTTCGATGCGTCTAAACAAAGGCCCCAGCAGATTGACTTCGCCGACGCTCACGGCATGAAACCAAACGATGCGGGCCGGTTTGTTTTGGGAACCTTTTTTTTCGTGCAGAATCCGCTCGCGACGAGGAACTCGACCAAGGAATTTCTGCCGGAACCCCCGCCGGTATTTCCCGTGTTTGAACATCCGATAGATCAGGATCGGCGAGAGCAGGCACAGGAGCAAGCCATAGGCCAGGTTGAAAAACCAACGTTTGAGCATGAGGATTTACGTGCAGGAAGGCGGGTTGCTCACATAAAAACCAGCCCCGAGCGTCGACGCGGGGGGCCTTGGTCACTCGTCACCAGCTTCCACCAAAAGACGAAGCAAGCGGGAAAATCGTGGAGGGAGTTACTCCTCTTCGTCCTCGATGAAATCCTCACGGTACGGTTTATTGAGCTTATAGGAATCAAGCTCTTTCTTCAGGTCATCGATGCGGTCCTTGACGTTTTCGTCTTCTCCCGCCATGTCGAGACTCTTCTGCGACCATTCCAGGGCCTTTTCGAAGTTGCCGGTTTCCGCATAAGCCGCGGCCAGCGTACTGAGAATGTAGGCTTTTTTGTAGTCGCTCAGTTCGCAGGCTTTCAAAGCAAGCTCCAAGGCCCGGTCACCGTTGCGCAAAAGGTCGATGGGCGAGGTCGAAAGAAGCCAGGAGAGATTATTGATCGAAACCTCGTCCTCGGGTTCTTCGCGGATGACTTTTTCCAACGTCTTGATCGCTTCGGAATGCCGGTTGAGCGAGATCAGAATCTGAGATTTGATCCGTAGCATGGGAATGTTCTCCGGATCCTCTTCGATCAGCGGTTCCAGCATTTCCAAGGCTTTCCGGTTTTTCTTTTGCGTTGCAAGAATTTGAACTTGCATCAACTTGAGCGGGGAATTATCGGGGTTTTGGGCAATCAGGCCCTCCAGGATTTCCAACGCCTTGTCGTAACTCTCCTTTTCGATGAACACTTGCATTTTCAGGAGGAGGGTGTCGGCGTTGTCCGGATCGTCCCGGAGAATTTCGTCGACGATCTTCATCGCGTCGTCCGGCTTCTTCATGGCGAGCAGGATACGGACTTTCTGGGCCCTGAGAACCTCGATGCGCAGCGTGGAATCGGCAAACTGCTCCAGGGCCTTGTCGACCACTTCCATCGCTTTCGCGAACTCTTCCTGTTCCGAAAGCACGGCGATCAGGAGAAAATAATGTTGCGCATTTTCCGGCGATTCCTTGACCGAGGCCTCAAGCATTTTCACGGCGTCGTCGAAACGCTTGGCCCGCACGAAAACGTTCAGTCGTTGCCGGAAAACCTCGTCTTTGAGTTGCTGCCGGCCCGGCGTGTTTTCCGGAAGCGCGTCCAGGTATTTTTGCGCCTCGTCGTTTGTCGCCACGGCTTTGTCGTATTCCTCCATGTCCAGGTAGAGCAGCGTTCTCAGGGAGAATCGCACCGTCTTGGCCTGCGGCGAGTCGTCCGGAAAATCGTCCAATAATTTAAGCGCGTCGTCGAATCGCTTCAAGGCGGTGAGCAAACGCAGCCGTTGTTCCCGGAGAACCTGCAATCGAGCCGGTTCGGTGCCTTCTTCCCGGAGGGCTTCTTCGAGCTTGTCCAGGATCGGCAAGGCTTCGTCGAAGTGTTCCGTTTGCACGAGAATTTCGTAAGCCGTATTGAGCGCGATCGTGTTCTTCGGATTGTCTTCCAGGACTTTATGCAGCACATCAAGAGCCCCGTCGAACCGCTTCAGATTGAGCAGGCTCAGGGAATGGAGCAACATCAACTGTGCGTCGGGATTGTCCTTCGTTGCCGCGGCGATGATTTTTTCCTGCTCTTCCGGACTGTCCGCAAGAGACGCCTTATAGGTAATCACGCCGGCATACTGGCCCGGGTCGCCCTTCGCGCTGCGTTCGGCTTCTTCAACGGCCTCGCGAGCCCGGTCTTTGTCACCGCCGGGTAACATGTTCAACTGGGCAATGGCCAGGTAAGCTCTCGGCTGGTCCTTGATGATACTCACAGCTTCTTCCAAATCGGCAAGTACCCGGGTCCGGGCGATTTCCCAGCCTCGCGGCAGCGCGGCTGGATCCTTGGCATCCAGGATCCGGGCGCCGATGAGCAAGCCGCGCTGTAATTGCGTCGCGGCCAGGAGTTGGTTGCAGTAGTCGAGATTCTCACCCATCAAACCGGCCTTTTTGGCTCGTTTACACAGGGCGATCACACGGCCGAACTCCTTTTCACCGCCCGCGAGGAGTTTTTCCTCGGTCGCTTCGTCGAGCCAGGGCATACCGGGATTGTCAGGATCGTCGGATTCCTTCAGGGACGATTTGAGTTCGTCCGAACCATCAGCCTGATCGTCGGCGGAAAGGCGAACGCTGCCCAGGAAAACCACCAGGCCGCAGCAAAGGACGGCGAGCAGTCGGAAAAATGAAATCGGAAAACATGGGTATTCGAGTTTTATTGTCATGGAAGAAATTTTTTGTTGCGATTATTTGGTCGTCAAAATATTAGTCAAGGTTGAATTCCGGAGGCGCACGGCATTCTCAGGGAGCCTGTCCGACGGCGGGGGCGTCTTCGTTCGTCGCGGGTTTATCACCCCGGTCGATCAGGAGAAAAGCACCCCAGAAAAACGGATGATTCGCAATGGCCTGCGGATCGCTTGCGGTTGCGCGAACACGGGGTTCCTCGTCCGTCACCAACGGATTCACGCCGACATCCATGATCGCCTCGCGCCAAGCCTCGGCCGCGGACATGTTGTCGTAGTTGCGGAGGAATTCTCCGACCAGATCCATCGACGCCCGACCGCCGGTGCGCCATCGGCTGATCAGGATCGTCTTGGCTCCGCAGGCTTCAAGGGCCATCGCGGCCAGGAACAGATCGTCGCCGTTAAGAACCATCCGGCTGCCCCGGGCCGGAGTTTTCAAGGATGATTCCGCCGCCGTATGGAAGCCGGGCAGGACGATCAACTGAGGCCCACCCCAGGGCAATTCGAGCCAGCGGGCCACGGTGTTGTTCTGCTTGGCCCGATCCCCCGTGAAAGGCGACCAAGCCAGCGGGGCCGAAGCGATTGGAATATCGTCCAAAACGAGCAGACGTTTGACTTGCGTGGCAAAAGCGTGGGCCGTACCCGGAAACTCGCGGAAATTCGGATCGTTATTGGACGCCGGCATCGGGATCAAGCCGGGAATTCCCATCTTGTCGTAGCGGTCAATGGCGTCCAGAGTGACAGTTGCATCCGACTTCGTTTGGAGGCGTCCATAAATCGCCAGGATTTCGCCCATTGCGGCGCGACTATTTTTCCCGGGCATGGCCAACGACGCCATGGGGGCGTAGCGAACCGTCAGCGGATCACGACCGGCACTGATCAACGGCCGGTATTCGCCGTTGATTTCGACCGTCATGGATTCGAACGGAACATACCAGAGCGGGCCCGTAGGAACAACGACCAGCTCGGTGAAGTTGACCTGCCGATTTTCCCCGAGCAGTCGCTTGAGTAATTCATTGCCGGCCTTTTTCCATCGTCCGTTCGGATCGTTAAGGTCCTTGACCGTAATTTGGCGGTTTCCGTCCCGGTTTCCCATGCCGTCGAGGTAATTCGCAATGAGTGTTTGCAGGCTGGCTGCCCGGGATTCCTGCGTCACCAGCCATTGACTCGTGTAACGTTTATCGATCATGTAACCGTAAAGATCGCCCATCGCCTCGACGAAAACAAGAATCGCCGTCTTTTCCGGCAGTTGAGCCCGGAGTTCCTCGATTTTCATGATCGGCGGGAAAATGTTCGGCGATTTGGTCCGCGTGAGGGAGATCGGACGAAGCATGGCTTCCTGGGCCAAGCTGAGCGTTTCAAGCTTGGCCAAAAGTTGCCGCTGCTTCTCGGCTTGGGCGGGATCATTCGGAACCACGGGAATCATCTGGAGTTCTTTCCGGACATCGCGAACTTCGCCGGAAAGCTTCGTGAATCGTGTGAAGTCGAGGGCCAGGGTTTGGCGTTCGAGGAGCATTTCCTGCGTGATGTCCCCCGGGTTGCCTTCGAAGAGCAATCGAAGCGAAAGCAGTCGGGGCCCCAAGCGGAACGAAGCGTAAAATTTCGCTCGCCGGGCTTTTTCGGAAATCTCGAACGCCCGCTCAGCGTCC
>JBEBTM010000081.1:0-11992 GCA_040393745.1 Thermogutta terrifontis
AGTTGCGAAATAGATTGTTTTTCCATACCGAGCCGTGCTCACGGAACTCGCAATACATTCCCATAAATCTCCATGACACGTCAACAAGCCTACCTGTACAAAGTAGCCGCCTACTTCGGCATCCTGCTTGTCATCGTCGTTTGTCTGTTCCTCATCGGACGCCCGGCCAGGGTCGTCACGGACCGCGCAACCGGCGATGTCACCTTCGACACCGGCGGTGTTTTGGCACACCTTCGCGATGAAGCCAAGCTAACCGACTCCCAACTCGGCGAAATTGATCCGGCCAGTAGCACGATCAAGTTCGCCACCTTCGGCATGCGCGGCGTCGCCGTGGCCGTTCTCTGGCATCGCTCGCAGGAATACCAGAAGCGTTTCGATTGGAACAACGTCATTGCCACATCGAATCAGCTCGTCCTTCTGGAGCCCAACTTCACGACCATCTGGGAATTTCTCGGCTGGAACCTGGCCTACAACGCCTCCTCGGAATTCGACGATTACCGCGAACGCTACCGCTGGGTTATTCGCGGCGTCGACTTTCTCATCACCGGCGTGACCAAAAACCACAAGGCCCCGAAACTCTGCAAAGCGACCGGTTGGACCATTTCGCAGCGTATTGGAATCGCCGACGAAAAGGAACAGTTTCGACGGATGTTGCGGGAAGACGACGAATTCTGGAAGCGGCACGATGCGCTGCGGCTTCCCTCGGAGCGGGATAACTGGATTCTCGGACGACGGTTCTACCACCAAGGCGAACAGCTCGTCCTCGAAGGCGAAAGCATCGGTAACGAGTCCGACTTTCTCTTTTTCTCCAACTCCCGGCTGAACCTGTTCAATTACGCCTCATGGAAACACCAGGACGGCATCTTCGGCGAAGACGCGCGGCAGGCTTGGAAAAATGCCGGAGCCGAATGGGTCGATTTTGCCAAACACGAGTATGGAACGGCCATCCCCGAGGACGGCTCGATGCAAATGCGTAAAAACGTTAAGGCCAAGCGGGCCAAAATGGAGACGACCGACCTGATTGCCCGGCGGCAAAAAGAACTCGACGCCGAAATGAACGCCCTTGTGCCGGACCTGAAAAAGACCTTGTCGTTGTCTCGCTGGGAATCCTTGACCGAAACGCCGGGCCAGCAAGGAGCTCTGCTGGAAGCCCTGCGGCAGACGAGGAATCCTCGAACATCGAAGTTTCTGACCAACCTCGAAGAACTCACGACCATCCGGGACTGGCTCGTCGAAAATCGCCCCGACTGGGAAGCGGAGCTGGAGGCCGATCTCGATAAACTGTACACCGAAGATCAACTGAAGTTGAAACGGATTCCGCAACTTCTCCTGGATAAACCCGAAAGCGACACCATCAGCACGGTGAACAGTTCCGTTTCCCAGGTTCGTAGTCGCGGTCTGGAGCTCCTCCGGCTCACGCCGAAGGTGTTGGCCCAGGAAATCCAGGACATGGACGACATTCCGAACAGTGTAAAGGCTCGTGCTCGGGCTATCGCCGCCGAAACGGAAACATTCAAGGAAACGACTCGAATGGCCGACCTGTTCCGGGGCATTTTGAATTACGATTACCGCATCCGCCAAGTGGACGTCGAAACCACGCAAGAAGCCAACGATGCCCGAAGAAAGCGTTATTTCGCCCGGATCGCCTTCTATGACGACCGGATTCGCGACTCCATCGATGGCTGGTACGACGCCATGCAGAGCTGGGAGGATATGCTCAATCTGCCCGGTTTTGAAGACATCAAGTACGACGGCCAATTCGTTCGCGAAATCATGGATATCGTTGAAAAACTGGTCATTATTCTGGACCATGAAAACGAAATTTTCCCCGAAAAATTCCCACTCCAGGATTTGATTCGATCCAAGATCGAAGAAGAAAGATCCCCGAATGATCTTTTCGCCGCTTTGGATTATTCGCGAAATGTTTTCCAGTCGGGAGATTACGAAAAATCCGAATCCTATTTTGTGAAAGTCCTCGGCAGCTTCGCCTCCCTGAACATGATCGGAGACGACAAGTACATGAAGCTGGCTCCGCTGCCGGAAATTCGCGACGGAATCATCGAGGCCAACGCCCTTTACATCCGTTCGCTCCGTGCCCAGGATAAGCCGCTGCCGGAACCCTTGCCACTGCGGGCTTTCATCGAACTGATGATTCAGCACGACCCCGAAATCGGCCGGGCCACCGAGCCCGCTCAGCAGGCGTTCCTGCTTTCGCGGGAGGACAAAGTCGCCGAGGCGGAAGCGGAGGCCGCGAAATCCCTGGAGAGATGGGCGGCGCTCGTCGAGAAATATCCGCTCATTCAGGTTGATTCGACGTTGAGTACGCACCAGGACTTGGTCGGCATTTTCGCCCTGTATCTGAAAACCCTGCAGTTCCAGGATAAGCCGTTGCCGGAACCCTTGCCGTTGCGGGAGACGATCGTGGAAATCATGAACGCCGATTCCCGGATGAAGGCAGCCAAAACCATGGCGGGCCGGGTTCGTGAATCCACGGTGACCAACACCTCGGACTTGGCGCAGCGCAACATGCTGCTTGAGCAAACGCTCCAGGTCTGGACCACCCTGGCCGACCGTTACCCGATCATCGTCCTGGACGCCGAAATGCCGGAACACAAGGAGATGGCCGCGTTGGTCGAAATGTATGCCGAGGTCCTGAAGACCCAGGGACGCGCTCTGCCGGAAGATTCGCCGCTGAAGCGTTTCCTGCCGAAGACGGGCGAAGTTGAAACGCCGGGAGTGCCGAATTCCGCGACGGAAACGCCGGCGGAGCCCGGCGAAGAAAAGACGGAATCACCGGTCGAACCCACCGGGACGTAAGTCGTTCAGATCCAAGCCCGGTCGTTGTTTGCGAGAGTTTTTGTCCCCAACTGAATTTGTGTTCCATGAAACTGCTTGACGGAAAAGCCCTCGCGGAAGTGATCCGTACGGAAATTGCCGAAAATACGGCCCGATTCAAGGAAAAACACGGCGTCACGCCCTGTCTTGCGGCGGTCCTGGTCGGCGATGATCCCGCGAGCCAGATTTATGTGCGAAATAAGGAAAAAGCCTGTGAGAAAATCGGCATGGAAAGCCGCCTCTTCCGGCTGCCCGCTTCGACCACGACCGCGCAGCTTCTGGAGCTCGTCGATACGCTCAACGCCGATCCGACCGTTCACGGCATTTTGATCCAGTTGCCGCTGCCGCCAGGCTGCGATACGCTCCGGATTCTCGACGCCGTGGACCCCAAGAAAGACGTCGATGCCTTTCACCCGGAAAACGTGGGCCTTATTTCGCAAGGCCGCCCCCGTTTCCTGCCCTGCACGCCCTACGGTGTCCAGCAGATGCTCGTTCGCAGCGGCGTCGAAATCTCAGGCAAACATGTCGTCGTCGTCGGCCGTAGCGATATCGTCGGCAAGCCCATGGCGATGATGCTCGTCCAGAAAATGCAAGGCGCCGACGCCACGGTCACGATCGTTCATAGTCGCACGAAAAATCTGCCCGAACTTACGCGGCAGGCCGACATTCTCATCGTCGCTATCGGCCGGGCGCGATTTCTCACCGCCGAAATGGTCAAACCCGGCGCCGTGGTCGTCGATGTGGGCATCAACCGCCTGGATGACGGAACTCTTTGCGGCGATGTGGATTTTGACGCCGTGAAAAACATTGCCGAAGCGATCAGCCCCGTTCCCGGCGGCGTCGGTCCGCTCACGATTTCCATGCTCTTGCTCAATACCCTGACCGCCGCGCAACTCGCCACGGTTACTCGGTAGCCCTTTTTCCTCCGTCCCCATGATCACCGATTCGTCCGTCAACCTGAACCTGCAGGATCCCGACGTGAGGCTGATGCTTGACGTCCAGCAGGACGATGCCTCGGCCTTCGAAGAGTTGATGTTGCGTTATCAGGCCCGGGTGCTCTCGCTTCTTCGGCACCTGATCGGCGACCGCGACCAGGCCGAGGATTTGACGCAAGAGGTTTTCATGCGTGTTTACCGGGCTCGAAAAACCTACCAGCCCGGTGCGAAGTTCGCCACCTGGCTTTTCACGATTGCTAACAACGTTGCCTTGAATGCGCTGCGATCCCGGAGTCGGCGTCCGGAAGTCCAGCTCGGCGTTCAGCGGAACAATGCCACGAAGAGCGACCCGCTCATGCTTGCCGAAGATTCCATCCTGGCCAGCAGCGGCGCGATTCCCACCCGGCGGCTCGACAAACTCGAAACCCGGCAGATGGTTCGGCTTGCCGTCGATGCTCTCGGTGATCGGCAGCGTATGGCGATTCTGCTCCATAAATTCGAGGGGATGAGCTACATCGACATCGCTCAGATCATGGACATGACACCCCAAGGCGTAAAGTCGCTCCTTTGCCGGGCTCGATTGAATCTCCGCGATATCCTCCAAGCGTATATCCAGCGAGGTCAAAGGATCACCGGCACCGCCCCCGATGAAGACGAATAATTCTTCGAAACCCGCCCTGCCGAAAAGCGTTTAATAGAATAACCCGTTCGGCCGAACGGCGAAGATTGCCAACCGATTTTCCATGCTCAACGATTCCGACAACATCCTGGACGTCTCTTCGGACGAAGCGATTCTCGTCGAATATCTCGACGGCGAGTTGTCCGTGCGTGACCGTCGGCAAATCGAAGAACGGTTGGCCAAGGAACCGGTGCTGAGAGAAACGCTGGCCCGGCTTGAGGAAAGCTGGCAATATCTTGATCTGCTCGAACGCGAAGACACGGACAAGGAACTCTTGGAAACGACGCTGGAAACCGTGGTCGTGAGCGCCGAGCAGTCACTGGACAAGCTGGAAAAAAAAGTTCGACGGCGGTTTTCCTGGAAAAAGATTCTCGTCGGATTGGCCGCGGTGTTGTTCTTTTTCTTCGCCTTCCATGTCGGCGTCGTCAGCGCGCCGGACAAGACGTTTTGGCTCCGCATCGCCACGCCGATCATCGACCGCTTGGACGCGTACCTGTTGATCGTGGACGAAGATCCCGAGTTTCTGCGGCTCATGACGGAGCGGCGCGTCTTCCTGCCGCCGCTACCGCCGGGGGAAACGGTCGACCCCAAGAATTACCTGCCGATTCCGACGGCCCCCATTTCGGACGTTTTTTCGATTCGCCCCTCCTTCTGGGAATTACGCCGCCGGGTCCAGCGCATCGAGCACCTTGACGCGGTTTATTACAACCAGTTTTACAAGAACCACGAGAGACTCAAGGGAATGACCTGGGAACGGCAGAATCAGTTGCGTGAATTGCACGAAGACATCGAGCGCGCTCCCGGCCGGTATGAACTGATGCAAACGCTCCAGAATTATTACGCTTGGCAGACGGGTCTGCAACAGTACGAAAAGAATGAACTCAGCCAGGGCCGGTCCTTGCCCACGGAGCAACGCATCGATCTGATCGTCGGAATGAAGAAGAAGCAGGACATCGCGCATCCCGACGCCTTCAAACCTGCGCCGGTAATTTCCTTGCTCAAGGAAAACGAGGAAAAGAGCGCACGAAAATTGGCTGAAACGCTGGAGCGACTCAACTTCATCGAACGCGACCATGTCCTGAATTCTCCGCCACGCCAGGCGTTGAGCCGGCTCATCCGGGAAACCGAGCCGGAGTAGAGAGGACGAACCGTGGAATCGTCTTCGCGGAATTACCGTAGCATTTCAAACCGAATTCCCTCTCCGGCGGCGACGCTTAGGTCGAAATCGCTTTCCAGCAAACAGCGGGCGATGACCGGCAGCACCGTCGACTCGATCATTCTCTGTAGCGGTCGGGCTCCGTAGCGGGGATCGAAACCCGTCCGGACGAGCCGGTCGACGAGCGTTTCATCGGGGACCAGCCGAATATTTCGTGCGAAAAGTCCCTCGCGCCGGGCCAGCCGGTCCAGCTCGCCCCGGACGATTTTCCGGCAGGATTCCCGGTCCAGGCTTTCAAAGAGAACGATCGCGTCGATCCGGTTGAAAAATTCCGGACGAAAAAACTCGCGAACCGCCTTCAAGAATCGTCGTGATTCATGCCGGCCGGAGTCCGAGGGTGATTCGCCGACGAAACCGACGGTCGAAACGCCGCTGCCGAGGTTGGACGTCATGACGATGATCGTCCCTTGAAACTGCGTCGTCCGGCCTTGCCGGTCGGTCAATCGACCTTCATCGAGCAGTCCGAGGAGCAGATCATAAACCTCGGGGGCGGCTTTCTCGATTTCGTCGAAAAGGATCACGGAAAACGGTTTACGGCGTACATGTCGGATCAACGGGCTCGGCGTGCCGTCGTCCTGTTCGATCAACCGGGTCGCCGACCAAGGGTGCATGTACTCGCTCATGTCGATGCGGAAAAGCCGGTTCATGACCGATGAACGGGAATTCGACGCTTGCGGGCTCGGCGGTTTATTCTCGAACAGATATTGAGCCAACGTCTTGGCCAGTTGCGTTTTCCCCACGCCGGTCGGGCCGCAAAAGAGCATGGACCGGATCGGTTTGTTCGGCGGGTTCATCGCGGCTTTGTAGTTGATCACGGTTTGCGCGGCCTGCTCGCATGCGGCGTCCTGGCCGATGATCCGAGCCGTAAAAACGGCTTGCACTTCTTCGAACGTGAGCCGTTCTTCATCACGGAGCAATTTTTCCGGCAGGCCCGTTTCCCGGAGGAAAGCGATGAGAATGTCGTTCCCGGTGAGTCGATTCTCGCGGGCCTTGAATTTTCGTTCGATTTGTTGCCGGAAGAACGTCGCCGCGCCGCCGGGCAACGATTCGTAAGGACAAAACCTTTTGAAAAGACGGGTCAAAAGACCGGGAACCTCGGGCACGATTTCAAACCCGAGTCGAGCGTCGCGGCCCCGGATCGACGAATCGCCGAGCTGTTGCAAGGCGGCGCATGTTTCCGTGACGTTCATCGCACCGACGGGGAAGGCATGGAAGTTATCGATGAATCCGCCGAGTCGATGTTGAAGGACGTCCAGCTCGCGCGGCGTGATTTCGCCGACCATTCGCAGTATGCCCGATTCGAGATATGGACTCAGGAACGCGGCAACGCTTTCTTCCGCATCGCCGCCGAGACGGGCCAGGTCGGCGAGATTATCGATACATAAAACTCCGTCGAAAGAGGAAAGATCGTTCGTCACGTCGACGAGCCGCTCCTGCCACTGACCGAGGTATTTCGCGCCGGAAACGAGATGCCGGGCGGAGCATCGCCAAAAACGGTGTTTGACGACCTCGCCGGCCGTTGTCACCGAATGCCCCCGTTTCCGTTGGACGAGCCGAATCGCGGCGGTCAAAAGGGTCGACCGGCCCGCTCCTTCGGGTCCCAGCAGGGCGATGTTGCGTTTTCCGTGCAGTAACAAGTCGGCGAGTTTTCCCGCGGCGTCCTCCCGACAATACGCCGCGGCCGCACCACGCCTCAAACCTTCCAGGTACGGCCGGGCTACACGCTCCAGGGCCTCGAATTTTCGTTCCCGGACCTCCCTCGCCTTATGCTTCACGGGCACGGAAACGGTTCGTAACTTGCCTTCCAACGGCGGGATATCGAACAGGATTTCCTCGGGCGAAAAACGATAAATCGTGTCCCGGTACTGGTCGCCGACGACGCGTTTGATGTCGTCGGTTTCGAAGCATGAGAACCAGGTTCGAAGCGGTGGAATGCAGCAACGCAGCAGACCCTGTCCTTCATTGGCGACGAGCACGGGTAAGCGAAATTCGAGGGTTTCTTCGAGCGGATATTCGCGATCGTCGTTTTCATAGCGAGGCCGGATCTGTACGGGAAAAATCCGGATTACATAGTCGAGCATGTCAGGCCAGGAAATTTCCTCGTTACGTTTCTCCATCGCCTCGGCGTAGATTCGCAGTCCGACCCGGATCTGTTTCAGGGCTTGATCTTCGGTCGGGGCGACAATGGCGTCGAACATGCTGTCCCCGTAGATGATGTCCGCATCGACGGGCAAAGCGAGGACATTCCCGGCGGGGTCGCGCCAAAGATAAACGGGAATACGATGTGTCGGCATAATGGTATTCAAGTTATCGGGTTAGTCGCCTGCGTCTACGTCGTCCGGCGAAACAGGGAACAATTCGGTCAGGGATTCCGGGAGTCGCATATTATCGTCCGAGAATGCGACCGTTTCGAAATCGCCCCGATTCCGACCGGAGACGCGGTTCACTTCGGGCCATTTTCGCGCGGGATCGTTCAGTCGGCGGTGGAGGGTGTTCAGCAAATCGGCGTCCGTACCCTCGTGGATGAAAACAAGCCGGGCCTCCGCGGCGATGGTTTCGTCGTGAAAAATCAGCCGGGTTCCCTCCTGCCGGGTCCAATACTCGATCGTCCCGGGACCCTCGAAGACCGCCAGGGAAATTTCTTTTTCGTTCAAAATTACGCCGCCGGTTTCCTCGCTCCACGGAAACGTGATTACCCGTCTCCGCCAAGCCCGGGCTAAGAGGGGTTGTTCGGGAATTTCCGGCAATGCGACCGTCTCCTCGGTGGTCAGTGTCAACACGGCAATCCTGCGAATCGTGTTCCAGTCGGTTCGGACCATTTCATGCAAACCGGAAATTCGCTTCAATAATTCGCCGATCCGTCCGCCGGAATGCTCCTCACGGCGATGGGCCGCGAAGAGTTCATCCAGGGCCGATTGCAAATCGTCGTCGGCCTGGACGTGTTTCCAAAACCGCTGCTGATCGTAGCCGGCATTGGAATGTTTGTTCGGCTTCCTCGACGTATGCAGCGGCATGCTTTGACCGGTCCTCGCCTGCTCGTTTTCAAGGAGTTCCTCGACCAGTTGACGCAGTTCGGAACACTCGTCGACGGCCTGGTAATAGAGGGTTTCCGCCGGGGTCAATCCGGCAATGCTTCCGGCGTCCAAGGGACGGCTCGGACGGAAAGGCAAAATCGTTTCGTAAATTTCCAGCAGCGCGAGTCGGGCCGCCTTCAGGATTTCTTCACGGCGGGTTCTCGGGAGCGAATCCAGTTCGTCGAGCCGGCTCCAAAAGTTCTTTTGTAACGTTTTCGGCGGGGCAAGTCGGAAAGACCGGATATCGAGTAGCGGCTGCATCGTCGTTTCCGTCGATACTTTGGCCCGCGTAACTTCCACCACGGCGGGCAGCCTGCCGTCGGGCGAGGCGAGAAACCGACTCACGGGAGCGACCAAATCCCGGTACAATATCCGTTGCATGCCACGAGCGCCGTAAACAGGGTCGGCCGAACCGGATTGCGTGAGCGCTCTCAGGGCTTGAGGCGTGATCAAGAGCCGGGCTCTACGGCGACGTAAACCTTCCCGGGAAATGATTTCATCGAACATTCGCCGGGCAATCTGTTCCATTTCATCCGGCGAAAGGAAGGAAAACGGGACGATTCGATCGATCCGGTTAACGAATTCCGGACGAAAAAACTCTTTTACGGCGCGCAAGTATGCCGCATCGTCCCGACCGGACGGGGAATCGTTTCGAGTCCCGAACCCCAAACGATTCGCGGCTTCCCGGGTTCCCAGATTCGACGTGAAAATCACAATTGCCTGGGCAAACGAAGCCACGCGGCCCTGCGTATCGCTGAGCCGGGCTTCACCGACGACTTGGAGCAACAAGTCGAAGAGATCGGGATGGCCCTTCTCGATTTCATCGAAAAGCACGACGGAAAACGGCTGTCGACGAATCGCGCCGGTGAGAATTCCTTCGCCGCTTTGGTGAGCCCCGACCAGGCGGGCCACGGCCGCGGCGGTACAGAGTTCGTTGGCGTCCAAACGCAATAACCGATCCTCGTCGCCGAAGAAAAAACGGGCGAGCTGTTTCGCGCACTCCGTCTTGCCCACGCCGGTCGGACCCAGAAAAAACAGGGACGCAATGGGTCGCTCGGGATCGGACAGCAATGCGTCGGCGGTGAGAATCACGTCGCGCATTGCCGCAATGGCGGGCCGCTGGCCGATGATCCGGCTTGCAAACCAGCGGTCGATTTCCGCAGGCGTACTTTGTCCCCGGCGGCCTTGTTCGCCCGGCGTGCTTTGGGTTCCCGTATCGAAAAACGTGAGGGGCAATCCGCTCTTTTCCCGGAACAGGTCGAGGAATCGGCCCCGGTCGATCTCTTCACCTTGGTACTGCATTGCCAGGGCCGTGAACCAATGAACCGCTTTGCCCGGCATCGCGACGTCGTTTTCGTATTGCCGGGTGACGTCGATCACTAATGGAAGCAGATCGACGTCGAAGGAACATTTCCAGGTCCATTCAAGCTCCCGGGTCGCGTGCAACAGGATGCGCAGCGTATCATCCTCGCCCGGTTCCTGTACGTGAATAATCTCGAACTGGTCGGCGAGAGCCCGATTACGTTCCCGGAGTACGCGAAGCTGTTCCTCGGTTGCTTCGGCAATCACGCGAAATCGGCGTCGCCGAAGGGATTGGAGCAGCAGATCGGCCATGGAAAGGCTGCCGGACGCGCTTTTGCCCGTATTGAGCAAGGCGACAAGTTGCGTGAAGTTGAGTGTGATTTGCCGGGATTTGGCGTAAGCGAAAATCGCGTTGAGCCGGCTTTCCCACTGGCCCGCGCGAGACATTCCGGCAATGAGTCGGCCGGGCGTGAGCTGCCAGACGCTGTGTCGATAAGGTTCGTGATCGGGCCGGGGAATCTCCTCGACCATTCGGGCCACGGTCGCGTGCAGGATAGCCGTCTTTCCGACTTTGGGCGGGCCGACGAGCAGCACCGCGTTTTTCCGATGTTCGGTCAGGCGGCGAAAAACCTGGTCGACCAGTCCGTTCCGGCAAACTGCGGGGCTCAATTGCTTCGGGTAAAGCCGGTCCAGATTGAGTCCGACTTGTTCGAGGTGGTCTTTGCCGGAGCGGATCAGTTCCTCTTGCCGGCTCGAATCCTTGGATCGTGATTGGCGAAGCTCCCGGGCCGGATCGAACGAGATCTCCACATAGGAGAGTCGAAACTGTCTCGGCTGTTCCAGTTCCCGAAGCTGCTCGTCGAGTCCCTCGTCTCCGGATTTTTTGCGAACGTTACGAAAATGTTCCCGGAGAACTTCCTCGGCTCGAAAGGGCAACGTATCGAGGCCGGCGAATTCGAAGTACAGCTCGTTGATCAGCGGGCAAAAGGCGATGTGCCGGTCATCGGATTCGAATGTCGCCAATGGGGCGTGCAGCCGGGCGAACCGGCGTGGGAGTTCGAGCAGAACTTCCTGCCGCCGCAAGGTTGCTTCGGGAGAAAAAGTCCATCGGGTCAGTTCGTCGGATTCCTGAGTGGTGAGAAGCCGTTTCAGCGTGTCGTGAATTTTGCTCGCCAGCTCGGTTACGGTAAAGTCAAGATTCTTGCCCGAGGCGGTCGGTGCGGAGAAAAAGAGCGGACGAGCCTGGAAAAGATGGCTGCCGGCAACATTTTTTTCTGTGGAATCGCGGAGTGTTTCAATCAAGATGGGAATGTCGAGAATCATGGCCTGTATTATACCGACAACGTTGTCGATATGCACCCCAGGTGCGACGAAGACGGAACCGGGGGTTCAAAATCGGCGATTTCGGTGTATACTGAAGACGGTTTTTTCCGAATCTCCGTTCTCCAAAGCTCGAACCATGCACCAGTCCAAGCCGCCGAAACGGCTCCAGATCGTTTTCCTCGCCACGGGTGCCTTTGCGGTTCCCTCGATGCGGGCGATTTACGAGTCCGGTCTTTACGATGTGGTTTGCTTGGTCACGAATCCGCTGCGCTATGATCGAGCCGGACGACCCATCATCACGCCGGCCCGGGAATTCGCCATGGAACGAAACATGGTGATTTCCGACATGGAAGACGTCCATTCGCAGGAATTTTTCGACTTCCTGTACTTGGTACGGCCGGACGTGCTTTTCGTTTGCGATTTCGGACAGATTCTTTCTCTCAAGGCCCTCAAGGGCGCCATTCTCGGTGGAATCAACCTGCACGGTTCGTTGCTTCCGAAATACCGGGGGGCCGCTCCCGTCCATTGGGCGATCATGAACGGCGACCCTGTGACCGGTGTGAGCGTGATTCACATGACGCCGCAAATCGACGCCGGGCCTGTCATTGCGCAAAGTCCGCTCATCCCC
>JBEBTM010000082.1:0-11987 GCA_040393745.1 Thermogutta terrifontis
TTCGTCACGCTGCGAATTCGGTTTAACCTGCGACGGTGTCTCGTAATGTCCATCGCCGTCATCTTGACCAAGTTGGTTCAGCAGGGCATTGGGATCATCCGTCGACAGGTTTTTTGCCCCCACAGAAGGCGGTTCGTCCTGTTCAGGATCGATATTTGTTCGGATGAAATATTTCTTCGCCGGTTTTTTTCGCAGTTCGATTCCCGCCCGCTCGGCAAGAATCTGCATCGCTTCCTTGAAGTCGATTTTTTCGTAAGCCATGACAAAGGAGAACACATCACCGCCGATTTGGCAGGGATAGCACATGAACGTCTGCCTGTCGGGATCAACCATCAGGCTTGGATCTTTGTCGTCGTGCCAGGGGCAGCGACCTTTGAACTTCCGCCCGGCCCGGCGTAGCGGGATGGCATAATGATGTTCAATCAGGTCGACAATATCGATCGCCTCGCGTATCCGTTCCTTCTCGGTATCATCAAAGGAAGAAAACGACACGATTGAGGGCTCCTGAAGACGGAACTCCGTTTCTCTATTGGCTTGGGTGATGGACGGGCCGAGCATGCTTTGCGGGAAGCACAACCGGGAACCGCCGTTTCGGTAAATCCTTTACCGTTTTTGGGTTGGGTACGTTTTTGATGCTCCTGCGACCAGCCGTTGGGGCGGCTCGTCAACAGTGCGTGTGAGTATAGAGAATTCCCTGTCCCGGGTCAAGACGAGTTTTCAAAAAAATTCTCGGTGCCGTCCAAAACAGAACAATCCCGAGTATCTGTATGATCGCTATTCCGGTAAAAATTGCGAGAATCCCTACGGTTTTCCCAGATTATAGCCGATGTTATCGAAGAATGATCCTTTTTTGAAATGCATCCGCTCGCGTTTTTGTCACGCAGCGCGTCCAAGAAAAATGAAATAACGCTCCAGGACGAAACCCATGACCGAACAGAAGTACAACGATTTCCGTAGCCTTGACGGGGAAAAACAGGAATATTTCAGATTCCAGGAAGCCGAAGATTCTGCTTCGGACTGGGAGCCCTCGGACATTTCCATCGAAGGAGGTTTCGATCCGCTGGAGAGTAAAATCATTGCTCGAATGCCGGATCTCGGCGACTGCGAACCGATTGCGGCCCCACGAAAAAGGGAGCGCACCACGATTTTTGTCACGGTCTCGGCTTCCCTGGTAAAGGTTCGCACGCAAACCCGACTCGTTTGGAATCGGTTTTGCGAAAAAGCGGCCGAAGTTCGGCGCGATTTCGTCGCTTCCGAACAACGTCGCCGTTCGGCCCTGATTGGGTTGATGGCCCTGCTGGGTTTGCTTCTTTTCGCGGGCGGGCTTTTTGTTTTGCGGGGTGTTGTCTTTCCGGACAGCGATTCCATTGCCGGAGATGAAGTCGTTTCACCTCACATAGCTGAAATGCCCGACCCGGTGATCCGGAAAGAGGAGCCCAAGGATTCCGCCGTAGGGACCGCAACGACGGTAGCAGCCGCCACACCACCTGCCGAAGTTTCGGTTCCCGCCTGGGCCACTGTCACGCCGCCCGTTGCCGCGGAAGCCACTCCGAAAGAAACGGCCGGGGCGAAGGAAACGGTCTCTACGGAAAAGCCGGCCGTACAGGTAATCGGAACGACCGTTAAACCCACCTCGCTCTGGGATCGAGCGGCAACCGACGGATATTCGCCATGGAACCGCCCGGAGAGCCCCGTCGATACACCCGCTCCGGAGCCGGAAACGCAACAGGTCGCACTGGAAGTCGCTATGACACCCATGCGGTCCCTGGAGGCTCCGGGAATTCAGCCCCATAACGCAGAACCGGTCGTTGTGAATAACCCGGTTGGCTTTGTCCCGCAGCATGTCGCTCCAAACGGTTACAACCCGAATGTTTACAATCCGGGCAACACGTCGGCACCGCCGGTATATTCGCAGGATTACATGGCGACCCAGCAGCGAGTTGCGTCAAATGTCCCCGTTTACGATCCACGCATGCCTGCAAATTCTGCACGCCAGGGAACCGCACCGGCCGGGGCTCCGGGATATTATCCCCATGCCGTCCATTCCAATCCGACCTATCCGAACGCGACACCAAGCCCGATATATCAGCCCGGCCCCTACCCGCAGACGCCGACGGCGTACCAACCGACCCGACCGAATTACCCGAACCAGGCTCCGGCTCCGCAGTATAATACACAATACCCGGCGCAAGTGCGGATTGATCCCTTTGCCCCTTACGCTCCTCCGCCGGCTTACCAACCGAATTATCCCACGCAGACCAATCAGCCTTACATGGCCAACCCGGAAAGCGGCCCGTATCGACAAGTTTTCTAGTTGAGAAACGAAAACAGGCCTCTCGCATTGACACTTAGGTCTTGTTTGTCAAAATCTTCGTGGCGAAGCGAATTTATCGTACTAATTTTCCGATCAAGATGACTTCAGCGGAACGGCTCAATCAGGAAAGCGGCGAAGTTCCCGATCTTCCCGACGGCGATCTTTTTTCACTTCCCTTGGCTCTCAGGACAGCTGCCTATATTTCGTTCGGCGGCCGCGCTTACCGTTTGTTTCCTGAAAACGAGATCTCTCCACTGGGCGAGGCGTTTCATCTGGAGGGATTTCAAGTTTCCGACGGCGAGGAATGCCCCCAGGTTGGCGAAATCGAACAACCCGCCGCGGCCGAAATCGAATTGCTCCCGGAAAACTCCACGTCGAACAATTCAGCGGAAAATATCCTGCCGTTCTTCGATGTAACGCCCGACGACGTTTCCACGGAACCCTCCATCAAGGAAAAAATCCGTCGCAGTCGGGCTGTTGAGGGCGTCTGCCGTCCCGTCGTTCGACACCAGGAATTCTTCGAAAAACGAAAACCGAGCGATTCCGCCCCGTCATCAGTGAATTCAGCTCCGCATTGCCTGAAGTTTGATCTTTCCGAAGTCCTCGAAGAAAAAACGAAGTCCGGTGAGTCGAAACCGCAAACTCCTTCCGATTTCAACCGAATCTGTTTTCCCCGATCCTCGCGGGTCACATTGCCGTTTCGGGCGACCGTGGCAACGGAATCACTGAGGAAGGCATTTTCAAACGTCATGAAGAGCATCCCAGAGGAGGCCGATCCGGAGGAAATCGAATCGCAAGACGAACCAATTCGGGAAAACTTGCCGCCTGTTTCGGAAGGTATCTCGGTCGAATCTCTGCTCCTTTCGGGTCCACACTTCTCGTTGGTTCGGAAGGTGTGTTCGGACGAAAGTCGGGAAAAGCCCAAAGAAACGACCCTGGAAACTCCGGAGAAACCGGAGTGTGACGCACCATCGTTGGAACAGGTACTTGCGCCGCCGGTGTCAGGGACAATCGCGGATGAGAAAGAGTCGAGCACCGTGTCCGTGCGTCGCCTGGTTCTTTTTCAGGAACGAAAATTCGGTCGTCTGCCGCAGGGGAGGAGATCGGCGACTTTTCATGCACGTCCCTGGAAACCTGCGGAAACGTCGGTCGTCGAAATCGAGGCGGAGAACGAAGTCGCTGCCGAACCCGTTTCGGCCGAACCGATAGTTACGGAAAATGTCGTTTTCACCCTGGAGAACGAACCGTCGCCCATGGAAACCGAGTCCATACCGGGTTGGCAACTTCTTTGGCAGCCGGCTTGGCCCCGGGAATTGGCGTCCCTGGAACACCGGGCCTCAGGGCAGGTTCGTTCGCTGGCCGACCATTTGGAAACGCAATACCGCTCCGGGTGCCGAATCATCAGTTTCAACGGTCTGGTTCCCGGCGACGGCTGCACAACGATGAGTCTTTGCGCGTCCCGTGAACTGGCCGAACGGGGATATCGGCTCCTCTTGGCCGACGCCCATCACCAGAACCCGGAGCTCGCCCGGCTTTTGGAAATTCACCTGGACCCGCATATCTATGAAATCGTAACGCTTATTCCGGAGCGGTTGGAATTACTGCCTTGGTCGGAAACGCCGATTGAAATCGACGAAGGTCAAACTCGCTCTTTCGAGGAACTCATCGTTTCCATGCAACCCGAATTCGATCTCGTTTTACTCGACAACGGCCCGCTGATCGGCAGTTCGCTTCCACAACGCGTCCGAAGCTGGCGACAGATGAATATCGACGGCGTGTTGCTGATATGCAATGCAAAGTCCCCCGACCGTCGACGGTTGCAGGGCGTATCGCAGAGGCTCGAAGAACACGACATCAAGCTGTTCGGCGTCACGGAAAATTATGTTCCGGGCCAGTGATTGTTTGTTCGTTCAGCCTGTCGCAGTGCCGAGGCCGTGAACAGCAGCGGGTAAAGCTCCTCATAATACCAAAGGTTTGCGAAGTACAAACCAATCGGCGAAGATTCCGTCCACCGCCCCGACTCCACGGCGTCCAGGAGCCATTTCAGTCCACGTCGGTAAGCGTTGCGACAACTCTCCCGTTCCGGATTCTGCCGCATAAAATGGGTCAGGGCTTCGACGATCAGGGCCGTTTCCTCCACGCCGGACCGGGCCGGGGCGTCTTTCGTTTCCGGTCTGCCACCCCAACCGCCGTCGACGTTTTGGTGATCGACGACCCAGTTGATCGCGGGCAAAATCATTCCGGGAACCGAAGGGTCCAGCGTTTCCACCCGGGCCAGACAGTCCGGCTCCAAAAGAGCCCGAAGCACCCGGGCGGTTCCGTAAAACGGATTGGCGTCGTCCGGTTGATGCTGGTTGCCGAACCACAGCGGCAACCAGCACCCCTCGGAACTCTGCCGCTTTGCCAGGAACGTGAGCATTCGGTCCATCGAGGCCGTTAAATCCCTCTGGAGCCGATTTTTGCCCGAAAACTCTTTGCCGATTTCAGGTTCGTCCAACCGTCGTCGCCAGACAAGAAAGGCTCGACAAGCGTGGGCTGTTAAATCGGTACTGCTTTGATCGAAGGGCAACATTCCCCAGCCCCGGCAGAAGGTCGGCATTCCGCCGTCGGAATTTTGTAAACCGAGAAGCCAGTGAAGTCCCATACCGACGGCTTGGAAAATTTCGCCGCGTTTTTTTTCGTCCGAAATTTTCGGCAACAGTTCGTTCAGGGCCAAAAGAGCACCGGGGGTGTCGTCGCCGTCGGGCACCGCGCCACTCAAATCGGTCCAACCCCAACCGCCGGGGTCCGCGCCCGTGAACGGATGCCGCTCGCGATGCTGACAGGAAAGAATCCAATCGAGCAGCGGATACATTTCCGTTTCATGATTACCGAACGATTGGACGCCCAGCGAAGTCACGGCCATCGAGGTTCCCCAGGTCGCCAGGTTCGTATCGATGGGCCAAGAGCCGTCTTCCCGAAAGGAATCCAGGAGAAACCGCAGGCCGCGCAGCACAATCGGATGATCGTGAAGCCCGCAGGCGAGCAGGCTCATAACGACGAACGACGTGAGCGGTGCCGCTTCGAGATAACCGCCGCTTTCCGGCTGCATCGCTTCGATCAATTTCAGCGTCGGCTTAACGGCCCCGCGGCGGATGAACGACATCGGATGGAATCGCCGGGCGCCATAATGGAAGCGAACTTGCCCGATGGCGACCAGGGCCGGTATGGCGTAACTTACGACTTGAAGCCGGAGTATCCGAAACAGCGACTGCGGCAGCGTGGCCCGCTCAAACGGCAGTTGCGGCACGTCATGCCAGGGAACAAGTCCCGCCAGGGCGGCGTTGGTTAAAATCGGTACGGAAAATGTTTTATCCTTGCCGTACCGGGTTCTCACGGCGTCGAGTCCGCCGTTTCGTTTGAGATAAACGTCCGCTTTGGCCAGCGTATCCATGCTCCAACCGGCGACCACGCTGTCGTGCGAGGTCTGGCGGTGCTCGTCATCGTCCTTTGCCAAGACGGAATCGCCGCCACTAAAACGGCTTTCACTCTGCCGATCGGACAATACCAGGGCCGATTTGGCCAGCACGGTCGTTGAGATGTTCGAAAAACTCTTGTCGGTGTCGCCCCAACCGCCGTCGGCGTTTTGATTCGCAATGAGCCACGCGATTCCCCGGCGAAGCTGATCTTCGAGCCGCTGGAATTCTTCGACCGGGAAAACCCGCCGGGCCTGTTCGGTAGCGGTGTAAATGTTGCGAAAAATCGAATACGCGCTGATCGTCGTGGCCGTGGACAGTGCGGAACCGGAGAGAGTGCCGGTCCAATGTCCCCGGCTGTTTCGCCGGGCCAGAAGCTCGCGGCGCACCGTTTCGCAAGCGTTTCGTAGGCGTTTCGGGTCGATATCGGAAAACGTCGGCATAGAATGGACATGGCTGGAGAAACGGAGTACAATGGGGTCCGAGTTTAGCATCATTATACCGCTTTGCCCCGGTCGCGCACAAGGCCCGAAAGCTGGTTGTAAAAACAAACAATATTCCTTCCCACTGAGAGGTGTCCGATGAGATTGCCGACCCGCATCATGGTGACGATGCTTTTTCTGGCTGTCATATCCATTCGTACGTCCGAGGCCCAGGAAACGTTCGCTCCGCTGATTTCGGACGATTGTTTCGTTTTCGTTCATCTTGACTTGAACCGAATCGAGGTCGATACGCTCAAGGAATTGTGCGGACAGGTGGGTGAGCAAATCGTAACCGGTCTCGAATTCGATGAACGCTCACGGACAGCCACGCTCCGCGAAATCAAGGTCGAACTGGACAAGCTCGACAAAATGATCCGCCCGCCTTATGAAACGTTGACACGGGACATCGGCATCCGGGAAATCGCCGTGATCGCCGATCTCAAATTGCTGGACATATACGTCGCGGCCGTAGTGGCCGTGCCTTGGAAAGACAAGACCGACAGCGATTTATACAGTTTTTTGGACCTGATCGGGATGGACCCTTCGGCGAACATCGTCCAGGTCCCCGGCTTCCTACTCTTTCCGGTGACCCGGAGCGCCGACGATTTCAACGGACTTGTTCAGTTGTGGTTCGAAGCCTTGAAACCATCCGAAGAAGCCCGGATTTACGAACCGCTGAAAGAATGCGGCGACGCCGAATTCAAAGTCGCCGCGCTGCTGCCCGATCAGCTTCGACAGATGATCCAGCCCAGTCTCACGGAAATGGACGTCCCCCGTGAAATAGCAGGCGTGGCGTCGTTTCTGCTGCAAAAAATCGATTGGCTGTCCACGTCGCTGTCGCTTTCCGACTTGGTCGATCAAGATCGGGATATGACAACGCTGCTGACACTGAAAACGCTCACAGAAAGCGACGCGATCCAGCTTCGGGCTTTGCTGGAAGCGGCCATTGATTTCGGCGTCATGATGATGCAGGTGGAGATGCAGCGGGAGCAAAAGGACGTTCCGTTGCCGCCGCTTTTCTTCGAATTCATGCGTGGCTGCTTCCGGACGCTGTTGCCGGAAATCGACGGGGATCGGCTTCGTTTCCGGGCGAAAGGGACCGGGGTGTCGACCGTCGTCCCCATCGCTGGAATGGCCGCAGGAGCACTTTTGCCCGCCGTTAATGCCGCGGATGAGGCGGGTCGACGAGCCGTTTGCATCAATAACGTGAGCCAGATTGCCTTGGCAATTCTCAATTACGACAGCGCCCGCGGAAAACTGCCGCCACTGTACACGGTCGATAAAGACGGCAAGCCGCTCCATAGCTGGCGGGTTCTTTTGCTGCCGTACTTGGAATACAACCATTTATATGAACAAATTCGGCTCGACGAACCTTGGGACAGTGAACACAATTCGCGGTTTCATGACTTCGAGATTCCGATTTACCGCTGCCGGAGCAATCCGAATGCCAAGCCTGGCCAGGATTGCTGTTACAGCGCGATTGCCGGAGAAAGTTTCGTACCGGGGTCCGAGCCCCGGGGTGTCTCAGTGGACAGTATCAGCGCCAAAGACGGAACGAGTTACACGATTTGCCTGGTCGAGGTGAAAGAGCCGTTTTGCTGGATGGATCCCAAAGCCGATGTAACACTGAAAGATCTGGAGGCGGGCATCAATACCCCCGGTGGGCGGGTCGGCAGTCATCATCCCGGCGGTTGTGTTGTCGCCTTTTTCGACCGTAGCGTGCGTTTCCTTTCGGAAACCATCGACGGCAGCATTCTCCGGGCTTTGGGAACCCACGCCGGCGGTGAAGTGATCCGACTGCCGTGAGCTTTCGCGGGTGTAGGTTCGTTGACGCGCATTATTGCATCGAAAAAACATGGTTTCCGTCGCTCAATTTTTGGATCTCTTACGCCGAAGCGGCCTTGTCGAGGCCCAGCGGTTGGACGATGCGCTGGCGGAAATCGATGCCGAGGCCGATGCGGAGCAACTCGACGATGTCCAGTACGTTTCCTCTCAACTGATTAAGCGGTACATCTTGACCGTCTGGCATGCCCGGCAACTGCTCAAAGGCCGGTACAAAGGCTTCTTTCTCCGGCAGTACAAAATTCTCGGTCATCTCGGTTCGGGCGGTATGAGCACGGTTTACCTGGCCGAACATTCCCTGATGCAACGTCGCGTGGCCGTAAAGGTTTTACCACGCAAACGCCGGGAAAAATCGATTTACCTCGAACGTTTCGTCCGCGAAGCCCAGGCGATCGCCTCGCTGGATCACCCGAACATCGTTCGGGCCTACGACTTCGACCATGAAGGCGATATTCACTATATCGTCATGGAATATTTTCCCGGTTCGAACCTCCAGGAAATCATCGAAAAGGAAGGCAAAATCCCGTTCTCGCGCATCGTGAACATCCTGCGTCAAGTGGCCGATGCGCTGGCTCACGCTCACGAAATCGGCGTGGTTCACCGGGATGTGAAGCCGAGCAATATTCTCGTCAATACTCAGGGTGATACGAAAATTCTCGATCTGGGTTTGGCCCTCCTGGACGAAAAACTCTACGAAGGCCGAATCACGCATATCCAGGAAAACACAATTCTCGGAACGGCCGATTACGTGGCCCCGGAGCAGGCGATCGACAGCCACAACGTCGATGCCCGGGCCGACATTTACGCGCTCGGCGGCGTGCTGTACTTTTGCCTCACAGGCCATCCACCGTTTCCGGACGGCTCCGTTTCCAAACGGCTTTTAGCACACCAGCAGCGGGAACCGGCCAGCATTTTGATCGACCGACCCGATGCGCCCGGGGATCTGGTCGACATCTGCCGGAAGATGATGTCCAAACGGCCCGACGACCGGCATCAGTCGGCCATGGATGTCGCCCAGGATCTTGAAAACTGGCTCATCGAACACGGTTACGCCGAGCCGACCGAGTTCATTTCGCCGGCTTTGTCCAACTTCCATCAATCCCGAACGGGCCGGGCCAATTCGCTGACCGATTCCACGGCCATGCGGGTTGCCCAACAGGGAAAACTGCTCCAGCTCCTGCACAAAATGGACGCGCAGGATGCCCAGCGAAGCAACGCCGAACCCGTCGGAAGCGAGTCGGACTTTTCCATCCTCGGCGAGGAAGCAAACATAAACCTGCTTGATTCGACGCACGGTTCAAGCCTGATGCCGTTATCCGGGCCCGGCAAATCGGTCTCGCCGTCAGCAGGCGGAGACCCGGCTTATGACGATCCGATTTTGCACGCGTTGAACGAAATTGAACGCGAGCGATCCCGACGCCGTCAGGATGAACGGATCCCCCCTCAAACACGGTCCCCGACCTCAAAGCCCTCACCGTCCCCCCAAAAAACAACGTCCTTATTGGCCAAACCGACGGCAAGCCAACCGCGAATGGAATCGTTTGAGTTTCCATGGTACCGAAGTGTCCCCGTCTGGTTTTGGACCCTGTTCATTTCAGGCTACGCAGCCGCGATTTTTCTTGCCGGAATTCTCGCCGCGCTGTTGGTCTTGCTGACGAATTCTTCAGCAGATTAAGGCGATTGCTCCTCCGTTTGACCGGTGCGACACAAGTGCCGGTGCCTCACTTCATCGATCACATAAAATGCCCGGTAACCCGCTCTTTTTGCCTGAATTACGTGAAATGCTCGCTGAAAAAGATGTCGAGCAGATGAAAGAATTTTGCAGCGAACTGCATCCGGCTCGGGCTGCGGAGTTTCTCGAAGGGCTCGCCATCCGGGAAATCTGGGAAATACTTCGACACTGCGAAGTCGAACTCCGGGCCGAAATTTTCAGCTATTTCGACATCGACATCCAGGTGGCCATTCTCGACGACGCTCCGCGCGAGGAAATGGGCGAGCTTGTCGATTCGCTGCCCTCGGACGACCGGGTCGACATTCTCCAGGAACTCGACCGGGCCACGGCTGATGAAATCGTTGCGTTATTACCCTCGGAAACCCGACGGGACATCCTCCGGCTCCAGGCGTTTCCCGAGGGTACTTGCGGTTCGCTCATGTCCACCGACTTCGTTCGACTCAGCGAGACCATGAGCGTGGACCAGGCGATCCAGGCCATCGGCAAACAGGCGGGTGTGTTGGAGACGGTTTATTACCTGTACGTTCTCGATGAATCCGACCACCTCGTGGGGCTCGTTTCGGCCAAGCAGCTTCTCGGCGCCGTGGGCACCGGTGAGACGCTCATTCACGATCTCATGGAACGCGACCTGATCACGGTCGAAGCCATGGAAACAAGCCAGGAGGCCGCCGAGGCGATTGCAAAATACGACTTTCTGGCCGTGCCCGTGGTCGATGACGAACACCGCATGCTCGGCATCGTGACCTATGACGATGTGATCGACCTGAACAGCGAGGAAGCGACAAAGCACGCATACCAGATGGGCGCGATCTCGCCGATGGAGGAATCGTATCTGGAAGCCCCGTTCTTCACGATTTGGCAAAAGCGTGTCTTCTGGCTTTCGTGTCTTTTCATCGCCGAGCTTTGCACGTTTTCCGTACTGGCCGTTTTTGAAGCGGAAATGGCGCAGTATCTCGTGCTCGCGCTGTTCATTCCGCTATGCATTTCCACGGGCGGCAACAGCGGCGCCCAAGCGGCCACGCTCATCACGCGATCGTTGGCCGTGGGGGACGTCAAACTCGGCGACTGGCTGCGGGTCGTGCGGCACGAATTGCTCATGGGACTCGCCCTGGGGTTTTCTCTCGGCGTGATCGGTTTTCTCCGAGCCGCGTGCACGCCGGAATCTTTGCTCGGTGCGGCGGATCGCTGGCTTTTGGCCTTGGTCATCGGACAATCGGTCGCGATGATCTGTTTGTTCGGCACGCTCATCGGGGCTCTTTTGCCTTTGCTTTTCAAACGGATCGGCGTGGACCCGGCCATCGCGTCGAGTCCGTTCGTGGCTACGTTCGTCGACGTCACGGGGATCGTCGTGTTTTTTTCCGTTGCAAAATTATGGCTGCTTTCCGGCGCCGCGGCTTTGGCCCCCATGGTGATGCTGGATGCCGTTTCCATCGAATTCTCGCTGGCCGAACCCACGGCGGAAGCGAGAGAAACGGTCCAGGACGAATGCTACCGGACATTATCGCAACAAAAAGAATTCCGGGTGTTCTACGTCACGGACCAGCCGCAACTTTCGCTGCAGGCCGAAACCGTCGTCTCACCACTTTCCGAAGAGAGTCGGTTCCAGATCGGCTGCACGATCGTGTTCAAGGACAAACCGTCGTATGACCGTTTCGTCGCATCACGTGAACTCACGGAATTCCTGCAAACGACAAGCCACCCCTGGCAGGATCGGCGTGTCGTTTTCTTCAAAGTCCGAATGCCCGCGGAAGCGACTCGCTGAGCGGGAAAGGCGAAAGAATACGGAGTACGGACATGCCGCGACTTATTTTGCTACAAATCCTTGCAAAGAGCTTCCAGGCGTCGTGGAAAACCGGCATCGCCGCGCAGCGCGGGGGCGATGTCGGGATGCGCGAATACGCGAACCCGTTTGGCATAATCGTCGAACTGCTCCCGGGCCATCGCACGAACCACGGGCGAAACGTTTTCCAGCGACCTGTAACGATTTTCCTTGGGATAGAATACGTCGATCTTGATTTCGACTTCTTTCTCCACCGGCGGCGCGTCGATCAACAATGTCAATGGCGGTGCTTCGGGAATTTCCTCGCATAATCGATCCGCAAGCTCGCAGAGATTTTCGTGCGGTTTTCCGGCCAAAGCCCGGTAGACCTCGGGCTGCTCCA
>JBEBTM010000083.1:0-11939 GCA_040393745.1 Thermogutta terrifontis
TACCCTTGTATATTTGGCCATGTTTGCAGTTTGTTTGGTAAAAAAATATCAGTTGGATACGATGGAACAATCAGCCGTAGCGTCGCTGGCACATGGCCTCTTCCATGCAATCGAACAGGTCGAGAATGCAGGGGCAGGTCAAGTCGTAAAAGACATTTTTTCCTCGCTTTTCATCGAAAACAAGTCCTGCGTTCCGCAATACGGAAAGGTGGCGGGAAAGGGTCGACATATCGATGTCAAACATTTCCAACAAATCGCAGACGCAGGCTTCCCCTTTGGCAAGTCTCTGGACGATCTGTAGCCGGGTCACATGCGACAAGGCCTTGAACACTTGGGCTTTTTCTTTGACGGTCATTTTCCGGCAAGCCGCGGTTTTACGGGTTACTCGTTTCATCGGTTTTTCCTCGGATACGAAATGGCATCGGTTCGGAGGCGATTTTTCTGTAGTGATATTTGGCATAATAACAAAATGATGTCAAAGTGTCAAGTTGAATTTGAGAAAGGGGCACGAAATCGTCAGGGGCAACAACTCCCGCTCGGCGAACAGTTTATGCGAGCCAAAGCGGATTCGATCATTTTTTTATCAACGACTCCCTGGAAGTGCGAAACGGCTTCCCCGGTAGGGGTGACCAAAATCGTCACGGTGGTTTTGGTATCAATGGGCACTTTCAGTTCCGCGAGAAAAGGCGTTTCTTTTGCATCCGAGGGATCGACGATAATTTTTTGGAAAAAGGGCGTATATTGCGGATCGACCAAAAACTGATCGACTCCCCGATTCCGGGTTGATCTGGCGTGAAAGGGCCGAATCACGTACAATCGCCGAAATCGGGTTGTTTGCGGAAAATAGTTAAACGAAATTTCGACGTCACGCAGGATGCGAGTTAACATTCAAGGACTGATCGACAACGCCAAATGCTACCAAATGGTTCGCCGCCTCCGTTGGCCCGAAGGCGTCGAGTGCTCCCATTGCCACGCCACCCAGATCGTCAAAAACGGGACCTATGAAACTCAGCCGGATAGGCAACGATACCTCTTCCGAATGTGTAACTGTTCATTCGACGATCTCACGGGAACCGTATTCGCGGGACATCATCAACCGTTGAGCATTTGGATGCTTTGCCTGTACTTCATGGGGTTGAACCTTTCCAACCGGCAGATCGCCGCCGAGTTGGAGATGAATGAAAATTCGATTCGGGAAATGACCACGGTTTTGCGTAACGGCATCATCGAACAGGAGCCGTGCCTTCAACTCGAAGGCACGGTCGAATGCGATGAGGTTTACATCGTCGCGGGTCATATCCCGCCCTCTGTGCCCTTGTTTTTTTGGGCCTCCTCGCCCGAATCAACGAAATGGCCGTCCTCATCCGCTGGGCCGAGGCCAACTGGGACCGCCTCCGTGAGCCGCTCGGCTTCACCCGGCCTGAAAAACCCAGTGCGACCTGCATTTCACGAGCCCTCGCGAAACTCTCCCTCGCCGAGTTCCGGCAAGCCTTCGCCGAATGGATACAACCGCAACTCACCGGTTCAGACCGTTATTTCGTCGTTGCTGTCGAGACGGGAAAACCTGTTGCCAGGGCCTCGACGAGCACGGCGATCCCGAAATCCTGCTCAATGTTTTTCTGCACGATTTGAAACTCGCGATCTCGCAATGGCAGGTCGGCAAGTCGAAGACCAACGAGCCCGGCTGCTTGAAGGAAAATCTGCAAGAGCTGGCTCCGCCATTATCCGTTACTGAATTTATTGACCGGCGACGGGATCTTCCTGCAACGTCCGCTCCTGGAAGTGTTGCAGGACAACGGTTGCCATTATCTTTTCCCCGTCAAGGACAATCAACCGGGGGCGGTCGAAGCTCTTGATTCTTGTTTCGACGACTCCCGAATCGGCCCCGCGAAGGTGGAAACGGTCGAAAAAAAGGGGGCGTCGATGAAGTGCGTCGTCTTTGGTACAATCTCGCGGACGGCGAGGTTCTTTTTCAGGAGCGCCGATATTATGTGACGAGTTTGGACCCGTCGCAGGTGTCGCTGCTTGATCTTTTGCGTTTCATACGCGGTCACTGGCAGGTGGAAAATTGCCTGCATTTTGTCAAAGACCGTTGGTGGGACGAGGATCGGCATTGGACGAGCCGTCCGGGTCTGGGAGCGGTTTTCGCGGCGTTGACGAACGTGGCCGTCTCTGTTTTGCGTCTTTTGCCGGGTTTGGAGCCGATTCTCCGTGCCCGAACCGAACAAATCCAGTGGAACCCCGCCTCTGCCATCAAGCTCCTCGGTTACTGAATCCCGACTTTGCAATCCTCGTGGGGGAGAATCGCCCTCGCTTGACAGGCAGAAAAAAAACATTACAATCGCCCTTCTTTGAGATCGTAGCTCAGCTGGTAGAGCAACGGACTTTTAATCCGTAGGTCCCGGGTTCGAGCCCCGGCGATCTCATTTTTTAACTCTTGAAATAGCAAAGCCTTGCGAAAACGCGAGGCTTGCTTTTTTTGATGCTTCTTGTCGAAAGGTGCCGAAAATGGTGCCGTCAAAAACGGCATCAAAGGGAACGATTCGGCACGAAAGGGAACATACCTCGCAGCAGCGAGGCGTCTGGATACCCCTGAAATTCGGGCTTTTCCCGTCTTTTTGAACGACGGATTCCATATCCGGGACGGGCGGTTTTGCCCGTTCCCGCCCTTGCCGCGACAGGGCCAACGTGTCGCGTTCTGGGTCGGAAGTCGGAGTTCGGACCGAGAACGCCGTAGGCCCGACCACTGGCGGCAGGCGTCGCGGTTGACGTGGTAAGGATTTTAACGGTTGAGCTGTTTTCGGGCTTTGGTGGTCTCCGCAAGGCCAAAACTATCGGCGACGTCCGATCCGCTCCACCGCCTCGTCCGACTATCGAACGACCAAGAAACGAAAAAAGCCCCGCAAAAAATTTTCGAGTCTTGCTCTGCTTTTTCTTTGGTCAGCACGTCTCGAAATCCTCGGCGTCAAACCGACTCTCAATCAGTGAAAATCGGACTTCGGCCATCGTCACCCGTGTTGCCACTGTAAAACAGGCCTCTGATTACCCCATTGTCGTAAAGTTTGCCAATGTTGTACTTAAGGACATATTTTGTGCGTAACATCTCGGCGCAGAGTACCGAATCAGGTAAAATACGATTTTCAATAGTGATAACACAGAATCAAAAACGAGTCAGTTTTCTCCAAGCCGAGACGCGAGTTCTAAGGCAACACCGACAGTTCGTTTTTCTCTGCTATGAATCAATCCATACCACTCCTCAGCGATATCACTTTAAAGACAGAATATCGTTCTGATCGAGATAGTTTGGTTGAGGACTTTTATGTTCCCTGCTTAGAACGCAGTGTTCGTTATGATAGGGCTGTCGGATTTTTTACAAGCTCTTCTTTAGCATCTGCAGCAACCGGAATCGTATCCCTGCTTCATAACGGAGGAAGAATGCAACTTCTCACAAGCCCCAATTTTAGTGAAGCAGATATAGAAGCGATCCAAAAGGGATATCGAGCGAAAGAAGATGTGTATGTTCAAACGCTTCAACGCGAATTGGATTTAACTCCAAATCATCTCATTGAAGACCGTCTTTCATCACTTGCTTGGTTGATTTCCGAGGGGCTTCTTGAGATTCAAATCGCTATCCGGGTTGATGAATATGGCAATGTTCGCCCCGGAATGTTTCATGAAAAACTGGGAATTTTCTATGACTCAAAAGATAATTTTGTTGTTTTTACTGGTTCGGCAAATGAAACACAGTCTGCCTTTGAAGAAAACTTCGAGATGGTTGATGTTTTTACCTCATGGGAACATGATGGTAAACGGGCAGAGATAAAAAAGAATCACTTTTCCGAATTGTGGAGTCGCAAAACATTCGGATTGGCAATTATTCCATTTCCAGAAGCGGTGAAGCAACGTTTGTTGGAGTTTCGCTCGCCGGAGCCCCCTTCAAAAAATTACCGTAATTGGCCTGTTGCATCGATTAAACTAAAAAACGATCCGTTTGAAGGTTTTTGGCCACATCAAAAATCGGCGATTCTGGCTTGGGAAGACAATCGCCGCCGTGGAATACTCAGCATGGCAACCGGAAGCGGCAAAACTCGGACCGCTTTGCAAGCTGCCTTGCGGTGTAAAAATCTTTCACTGATTGTAATTTCAGTTCCCTATAATGTTTTGATCGATCAATGGAGCAGTGAACTGAATAAGAGCGGGTTTTCAGGTGCGCAAATCATTCGGACGGCAGAGTCCACCGAAGATTGGCGCAAGAGTCTCTTCCAGCGACTTTATTCAGTTCGTGATAAAAGGAGTGACGCTCCTCCGCTGATTGTGATTGGCACGGTCAAATCATTAAGCGGTAGTGTTTTTTCAGGGATTCTCGAAGATGCCGGTCGGCCAGCAGATTCATTGTTGATCGTCGATGAAGTTCACCATTCCGGAGCTCCGACCTTTCAGACAAGTCTGCACTCATTTTTTTCATATCGTCTGGGACTCTCGGCAACGCCGGCTAGATACTTCGACGAAGAGGGAACTGACTTTTTGTTGAACTATTTTGACGGCATCGTCTACAATTATGAAATGGCCCACGCTTTGCACGACGGCTTTCTTTGTCCTTATGAATATCACGTTTACCCAGCACATTTGAACGATGATGAATATGAAAAGTATCTGGCTCTGACACAACGAATCGCGCAGATGTTGACTCACAACATCCCGAATAATGAAGAGATACTTAGGCGTCTATATGGACGACGTGCGGACATTCTAAAAAAATGCCAATCAAAACTAGAAACCCTGCGAATGATTTTGGAGCAACATCATCTCCAAAAAACGATTATTTACTGCTCGGAAACAACACAATTGGACGAAGTAAGCGGAATTTTGAACGAGAAAAAACTACGTTTTCTAACTTATACCTCACAAATATCTCAGGCGAACCGACGGGAAGTTATGGGAGATTTCGCTTCGGGGTTCGTCCCGATTCTTGCGGCCATCAATTGCCTTGACGAGGGTGTTGACATACCTGATGTCCGCGAGGCGATTATTTTGGCCAGTACTTCCAACAACCTTCAGTTTATTCAACGACGTGGACGTATTTTGCGTAAATCACCCGTGAAAAATCGTGCTGTCTTAATCGACATACTTGCACTTCCTCCAGAAAATTCGGATAATGAAGCGAAATTGATGTTGCGTGGAGAGTTGACCCGGATCAAAGAAATGGCTCGTTTGGCTGAAAATCGCCATGAAGCGCTTCGTCAGGTCCGAGATTACGCTGCACGATATGGCGTTTTCCTCACCGAGCTCTTAGCGGAGTAAAACCGATGGATGAATTGATTACAGACATATCAGAAAAACATAAAGTGCCCCCCGAACTATTAAGGAAATTGATCGATCATGAACAAGAGAAAGTGCATCTCGAACGCCGGCGCAATGCAGTTTCCGAGATTATTACCATCCTCACTGATTATCTAAACACGCACGATTATGAGCCTGATCTTTGAAAAATTGACCTTGAAAAATTGGCTGGTCTACGGCTCAGCGACTGTTGTATTTCCACGTGTCGAACCGGGTAGAAATCTCATCGTTCTCAATGGGAGTAATGGGTTTGGAAAAACGTCTTTCTTGCGCGCATTGGAATTCGTTTTTCACAAAGTTGACAACAATAGAACGGCAAACGAGGAGCTTCACCAATATTGGAATCGCCGAGCAAAATCCAATGGTGATAATGAACTGTCCGTAACCCTTGATTTTCTACACGACAACATCCCTTGCTCAATCTCAAGAACAGTAACATTCAGAAAAACTTCGACAAGATGGAACTCCGACATCGCAACTCGATTTTATAAAAATAAAGTAATGGAGGAAAATCAAGTCGATGACAAAATCCAAGAGATTATTCCTCGTGATTGTTTGGAGTTTTTCCTTTTTGACGGAGCGGAAATCGCACGGTATGCGCAAAAACAACATCAGGACGGTGTCCGTAAGGCAATTGAAAAAGTTCTCGGGATTCCATCTGTGGGAAACTTGGCCATTGACATGGGAAAAGTGGTTTCGAAGCTGGAAGAAGAACTTCGGGACGCCCTTGAACGACAAGGTCTCGGTCAACAATTGATAGCGGAAATAGAAACGCTCCGTTTGCAAATTGGACAGGCCAAAACTGAAAAAACTACAATCAATGAAAAAATCACAAATTTGAATCAAACGCTCACGCAGTTAAAAGATGAATATGATTCCATCGGCGGTCTCGAAAATTTGGTCGAAAAAATCCGAGATAAGAATCGATCCAAAACGAAAATCGAGGAACAAATCAGAGAACTCGACAAGGAAGTTGCGGAAGGGAATACATATGTTCCGGCAGCTTTGGTACTCGACATTCTTCGAGAAATTTCCGGCCGAGAAAAAGCTAACCGTGAAGTACTGGAGGGAGGCGTTTACGAACAACATCTTCTGGAAGTACTTGGCAAATTATTGAATGATGACCATTGTCTTTGCGGAAACGACATCGACGATAAAGCTTATCAAAATATTCAATCGCATTTGCAGAAGATTGAATCCCGGATGGCTGGATATCCAAGCCTCGATGTTTGGTCGCTAAATGATCTTTCACTGATTGATTCATTGATTCAGGCGACGGTCACAGCTTATGCAAAGATTCCGAGATATTTTGACACAAGGAACAGACGCAATATTGAACTGGAGGAAATCGACACAGAAATCGGAAGACTTGAGGAAGAACGGCGTATGTTTCCTGATGTCAACGTGAGTGATTATCCAGCCCAAATCAAGGGAATTGAGGAAGACATTGCAAGCCAGAAAGCGATCATGGAAAGAGTCGAAAAGCGACTTCAAGAGGCTGAATCCGAACTTCTACAAAAAGAACGTGAAAGAGATCGACTGGGTGGAGTCGAGGAACAAACGAGAGGACTAACTCGCAAGCAGCATTTGGCCTCTCAGTTGCAAAAAGCGGCGGAAGAGTTGGGAAATGGTATGGTTGAGGCAAAACGAGCTGAAATAGAAGAAAAAGCATCGACAATCTTTAATGCCATTACGAATAAAAAGGAAGAGTATGAAAAATTAAAAATTCGTGAAGGGTATACCGTTCAAGTTCTGTTGCGAGATGGATCAACCATCGAGAATACGGAACTCAGTGCAGGAGAAAAAGAAGTTGTGGCCTATAGTTTTATGACGGCTCTAAATTTGGCCAGTCGGAATCCAGCTCCATTCGTCATGGATACACCCTTTGGGCATCTAGACAAAAAGCATCGCGATGGACTTCTTGATTCGCTCCCCAAGCTTGGAGTTCAGGTTGTTCTTCTTGCGACAGATCGCGATCTTCCGCACGAGCAACGGGACGCATTCGACAGTGCGATTATCAAAGAGTTCAACCTGATCCGTGACCAAAACCTATCCATAACGAACATTGCAGAGGACACACAATGATTCACTTTGATAACGGAAGCAGTCTTTATATCGACGAACAAGATTCGGGATACGTTTCCGAATTGACAAACAAATACAAAATATTTAATACGCAGTTCGATTTTCTTTTACTGGGATTCTGTTATGCGGTCCGAAATGGATTCCAACCGCTGAAAACAATTCAACGACACGATTTACGACGTGTCGCTGGGTTGAAGCCTGAAACGATCCTCCTTATGGAATCCGTTGCCTCTTGGTATGCGAAGAAAACTGGGCATGTTCTTGGCGACGCGGGGCAATTGCTCGACTTCATTTGCCGCCTTGGTTCAACAGGTATCCGCGAGCTACGCAAGGACTGGGAAGGGCGTGACATTGCTCAGATTGAACTGAGAATCATGAATCTTGGGAAAAATGCCTTGGAAGAAACGTCGCAACGAAATTGAAAACTGTTTTTCGTTTTCTTTATCAGAAAAACATCAACGAAACAAAGAAAAGTTCGAAATCACTTGAATGTGTGAAATCAAATTATGTTCGAATATAAGCTTATCACAGCTGGAGAAAGACTTGCATATTATGTTGAGAAACATTTTGTTGACGTTGTCGATTGGAACACATTCGGCACAATGATGCGATGGACAGGTCGACACCTTGAGTTCATTGAGTTTTTTCAAGAAATTGCTGTAGTACATTTCGCTTGTCGTGTAATCTCGAAGTCAAAGCACTTACTGAATAATTATGTCCAACCCGGACAGTCATGGGATACCGCCATAAATGACATTGTGTTTCAAGAGCATGTCAGGAATTTCCTTGTTAATCAATCAATTGATCTTGACGACATCTTGTTTGCTAACATGTACAAGATCATTGCCGAGTGCTTGTTGGCCTCAAAGTCAAAATTTCCAAAAAATTCGTTGAAACAAAAACATCGCGCGAATGATTGCGGTTGCTATATGTGTGGCCAACAGTTGGATTATAGTACTCGGGACGAAAATCAGCACGATAGATACAGGTTAGATCACATATGGCCACTCAGTTTTGGGGGAAATAGCGTAGAAGAGAATGCCCTTCCTGCATGCCACTCCTGTAATGGAACAAAAACCAATTACCCAACATGGTGTTTCCCGCACATACAGTTTTTTATTCATGGCGACTATCCGTCCAATGCCGACGGCAGGATCAAGTTTGCCGCACACTATCGCAAGGCAAGGCTTTATGCGATTGAAAACAACACTACACTGAAGGGCGCCTTTCTTCAAATCGGCCCTTGGATAAGCAACGATTTTTCTCTCAAAGACATTGAAGATACTTGTGATTTTTTTAATCTTCATGTCCCCACAGTTAACGATTAGGAAAATGACAATGGCGAAAAAGAAACAAATCAACACGGATAATCACAATCAGTTTAAATACGACGCCATAATCTTTAGACAAACGCAAGAACAAGAGTGTCCGATTTATGCAATTTTTGCAGCACCGGTTGGTGAAATTTTAAAGTGGGCTGAAATAAGAAGAAGGTCTGAGCACGAAGATGGGCATCAGCGTGCCCTCAATGTCTCAAAGGTTAATGCAGTAACCAAGTTTTTTACTGTTGATCCAAAGAATTCGATACCTACGTCTGTTGTCATAGTCCTAAATGTAGATGTTGGTATTGTATCTGGCACAACAAATCCTTGTTTGGAAAAATTGCTTATCCGTGTTCATGGTAAAAACAAGCCAGGCCTTATCATAGATGGGCAACATCGAATTTTTGGCATGGATAAAAGAGACAATAATCTGTTGGTAAGTATTGTTGCATTGCTTAATGCATCAGATAGCGAGGCGGCTTTTCAATTTCTTGTAATTAACAATAAGTCGGCAAAAGTATCACCCGATCACATCCGAACGCTTGCTTTGGACTACAGTAAGGACACCCTTGAAGAGCGCCTTCGAAAAGCCAGGATTACCCTTAGCAAAAACCTTCCCTTTGTGGGGCTTGTTGAAGGGGATTCAGAAAGTCCTTTTAAAGGATTGGTTGCGTTGAAAACGACAAAGGATGACGAAGATAAAATGATTGATCCATCGGCAATTGAGGGAGCAATGTCGTACATTAAAGAACAAAGAATGCGCGGGCTTACTGAAGAAGAAGATAATATTTGCCAGTTTTTCTACGCAATTTGGCGTCCTGTAAAGAAAGCTTGGCCTGAACTTTGGGATGCTTCGTCAGCTCTAATGATGAAAGCTGGTATTCTTTGTATGACTCAATATTTGGTTGATGCGGTCATCAACAAGTTTGACAATGATAATTTTGATAACGAGTTTGACATATTAAATCCTCAGAATGTTAGTAAATATGTTTCCAACATGCTTAAGCTGCAAGAGAGAGAATTTTGGATATTGCCTTGGAAACCAAGCAGTTACGATAATAAAGTTGGCAAGAAGGTTATCTTGGATTCGTTAAAGCGTATTGCGAGAAACAAACGTGCGGGCGAGGATTGGAAAAAAGGCATAACGATGCTTCTTGGCGCAGGGGAGCAAGATTTTACATCTTGATTTTTTGGGCCACATTGATCATGAGTTCAAATGGAAACGATTTTGTGTTGTGATCCCATGAAAATCGCACGGACTCGGCGATTCGTTGATCGTCGAGCCCCATTGCCTTAAGAACATGGCTTGGCTCATACAATGAAGATGTACAGGCTGAACCGTTCGAAAATGCCAAGGTCTCTTGGAGGGCAAGCATCAGTGCTTCTCCATCGACTCCACAAAAACGAATATTCAAGATATGACTTTGTGACCGTCCTGGATCGCCATTAATTTGATGATCGACATCCTTCAGTTTTTCCAGAAACATTCGCTTGATCTTCAAAGAGGCTTGACTACGTTTTTTATTCTCTTTCATCGCCAGTTCAGCAGCCATTCCAAGTCCTGCAATCAACGGGATTGGAAGTGTACCTGGTCGCAAGCCTCGTTCTTGCCCGCCCCCAAACTCGATTGGCGAAAGCGGGCAGGCTATTCCAGAAAGACGGCGGACAAACAGGGCACCGATTCCTTGAGGACCATAGATTTTGTGTCCGCTAATCGATACAAAATGGCATCCGGCATTTCTGAGGGTGTCTATTTCCTTCCCAAAAGTTTGTGCAGCATCCGTGTGAAAAAAAATTGAGGTTCCTTTGAGAATATCCCCTATCTTCTCTATCGGTTGAAGCACACCGGTTTCGTTGTTGGCACGCTTACCAAGAGTGTATCGTTTCGCAATCTTGCTGAAACCTGTCGGGGGTCGATTGCTCCGGAATCCGATACGGAAAGAAACTCTACCTCAAATCCTCTTCGACGCATTTCTAACAGTGGCTCTAGGACAGCCTTATGCTCAATCGCCGTCGATATGATGTGCATTCGGCTGTTTTCTCGGCCGTACCGTTCGAGTCCAAGAATGGCAAGATTATTTGCCTCCGTTGCACCAGAAGTAAAAATAATTTCTTCCGGTTTTCCTTGAAGGACGCTCGCCACCTTTTTTCTCGCCGCCTCAACGCATTTTTTAGCATTCTGTCCATAAATATGAGTGCGACTGCCTGCGTTCGAGGGTGGACCAAGATACCATCGGTTCATTTCCTCGTAAACACGTGCATCAATTCGACTTGTTGCATTACTGTCAGCGTATTCGGCCATCATGATTACATGCGAAATTTTGGTGGAACTTTTTTGACCGTAATGAATTATATCCGTTGACAGAATGGAAGTCAATCGGTATTATTTTGGAAGTGAAAATTCACTTCCAAAAGGAGATTTGCCATGTCGGGTTACGAATACGTCTTTCCTTCAGTGCGTGGAGTTCAGGCTGGCCGTGAGTATTATGCATCCATGTGTCCTTTGCGACTAATTCCGAAAATTCTCGTTTTTGACGAGGTTGAAATGCGTCCAGAGCTTCGCGCTCAACGAATACTCAATAAACAACGGCTTCCAGAGATGTCTCAATATCTCATTGAGAATCCGAAGAATTATATTCTTTCGTCTCTTACGGCCTCAATTGACGGTATAGTTGTTTTTGAGCCGTTCGACTCTTCTGCGCTATGCAGTAGCATAGGTCGTCTGAGAATTCCGATGAATGCAAGAATCATTATCAACGATGGTCAGCATCGCCGTGCCGCAATCGAAACGGCTTTGCAAAAAAATCCAAACTTGGGGGACGAAACTATTTCCGTTGTTTTTTTTATTGATGTAGGCCTGAAGAGATGTCAGCAAATGTTTGCTGATTTGAATCGATATGCAATTCGTCCTTCGGCCTCCTTGGGAATCCTATATGACCATAGGGCTGAACATGCTTACATCTCACGTGAAGTGGTTTCAAGGATTCGCGTATTTAAGGAATTGACAGAGTATGAGCGAAGTAGCATATCCAATCGTTCAAAAAAATTATTTACTTTGAGCGGAATCCATAAAGCTAACCAATTGTTGCTGGCCAATCAAGATGTTGATACATGCGAGAAACGAATTGAAATAGCAGTATGGTTTTGGGATATCGTCGCAAAAATGATTCCGGACTGGCAACAGGTATTACA
>JBEBTM010000084.1:0-11797 GCA_040393745.1 Thermogutta terrifontis
TTCTATTACGGCCATTTTTACGCGGCGCTGTGCATTGAAGAAATTCCCGAAGCGGATCGGGCCGTCTACAAGGAGTTCCTCGCGGACTGCCTGATCGGTTTGCAGGAGAAAGACGGCTCCTGGTGGGACTTCCCGCTGTACGACTACCACCAGCAGTACGGCACCGGATTTGCCATCTTGTCCCTGCTCCGGACCATGTAGCCCCAAAGAGCCTCAAGTGAATTGCAGCGCAACTTGGAGACAACGCCGTCCACAAGGCACGCTATGCTTGACGGCTGATCACGCGAAATACGTCGCCGTATCAACGACGGACCCTTGAGTGATTTTCCCCGCAAGGGCTTCCGGGGAGTCGGCGTACAGGGGCGAGATTTCAACGGGCGTGCCGTCCGAAACGTCGGCTCCCGCAGATTTCAGCCAGGCAGTGTGCATTCGGGAAATGTCACGCTTGACCGTTTCCGGCGAATCCGTTTCCGAGCCCGGCGCATTTTTCAGCGGAGCGTAATGGTTTTCAATGTCCACTTCGACCACCACCGCATTTCGAGCCGAGGGCAACAGGTCGAAAATAAAACGTTCGAATTTAATCGCGTTTTCCTTTTCCGGTTTCTGACGTTCGCCCGTGGCCGGATCGACGAACGGAACCTTCTTCCGGGCCGTATGGAACGGCAACGAGGCGGCGTCTTTCGAGCAGCGATGGAGCAGTTCAACATTGAAAACATGGACCGCGATACTACCGGCCCAGATTTGCAGCGAACCGTCGGGGTTCGTCCGCTTGGCAACGGTTTCGGTCTGGTCGCTGTACTCGATCACATAAAGCCGACCGTCCACATCGACCACGTTGCCCACTTTTTCCATGGGAAAACGCTTGCGGATGACTTGGCTCGTCAATTCCGAACCGCTCCGAACGTGATAACCGATCATTTCGGGCGAGCAAATCCGAACCAGTGGATTATCGACTTGATTATAGAACAAATATTCGATGCCGCGATCCCGAAGCCGATCCAGCAGGGACGCCGAATCGGCTTCACCCGTTCGGGTCATGGCCGCGAGCATGCCGCCGTGACCGTCGGGACTCCGGGCGATGCTGTCCTTCTCGTCAAGCAACACTTTGCCGTTTTCCATACTCACCGCCGGCATGGTTCCCTGGCAGAAGACGAAAACATCCTCGGGTGCCATACCGAAATAGTCGTTCTTTTCAAAGCATTCGACGGTTTCCCCATGCGTGGCCGGACTCGTCATGATGCAATAGGGCACGCGGTATCCGTATCGCCGGGACGTAGCGACCACCTTTTGAAAATGGATTTGGAACAGCGTGGCATGAGAAACGGGGCCCACCGGGTACATGCCTTTGGGATGCGGAAAGCCGAGTCGTGTTCCCTGTCCGCCGGCAACGAGAACCGCGGCGACTTTCCCCTTGCCAAGAGCCTCGTTTCCGGCGACAATGGCGTCTTGGGCCGAAACGGATGTCTTCGCAACGCAGGGCGTGGGGTCCGTGACCGTGGAGAATTTGTACGCCGGAGGGTCCGAAGCCTGATCGGCCAAGGTGAGCGATTCGGCGGGGTCGTTCCGGTGCTCAAACAGCATCGCGAGCCGGGCGAAATCAATTTCCTCGATCTGCCGGGCCAGTGACCGCTGCCGGGATTCGTCGAGCATGTCCCAGAAAGTCAGTAAATGTTCCTGCCCGAAAGGTTTGAGCCGATCCAAAAGTCGCTGTTTCATGAGGGAAAATCCTGCCGGTGAGAATGCTGTCGTTTCGAACACACACGCCGTTTCACCCATTTTATATCGCGTATTGAAATAGACAAGATGCCACAGACATTCACCGTTGAAACGAACGATCTTTCCGGAACCGTGGAGCTTGGCCGGATTTTGGCTGAAACCCTGCCGGACGGGGCCGTGATCGCGCTGATCGGGACCTTGGGAGCGGGCAAGACACGTCTCGTCCAAGCCGTGGCCGAGTACGGTGGCGTCGAACCGGGAACCGTTTCGAGCCCGACTTTCGTGCTGCTCCATGAATACGACGGGGATCGCCCGATTTATCATTTCGATGCGTACCGGCTCGCCGACGCCGGGGAGTTCCGGCGTTTGGGGCCCGACGAATATTTCGAAGGCGACGGTTTGACCTTCGTGGAGTGGGCCGATAAATTCCCCGAGGTTTTGCCCCGGCAACGGCTGGAAATCGAGATCGAAATCACCGGCGAAACGGGACGCCGATTCCGTTTCACGGCCCACGGGCACGGATTTCAAGCGACACGAGACAAGATAATCGAACAAAAAAATCAATCATGACGCCGGGCGGGTTCAGTCTTTCGATTTCTTCTTTTTGACGAAATCGAGGCGAAACGGCTCCCCGGAAATCGCGATTTTCGTCACGGGATCGCGAAGTCTGTCGACCAACTCTTCCGGCCGCGGACGGTCTTCCGGCGTGTCCTGGAGGAAAACGAACGCCGACGAATCGCTGTTGCTCGTATAAATCTGTACGATTTCACCGCAAGTCGTCGGACGGCCCGTTTCCGGATCGATTTTCCGGATCGAGGGCCAGAACGTAAGCTCGCAATTTCCGTCGGAGTCGGTCAGGAAACATTTCTCCTCGTCCGGAAAATGGAAACGGAGCGGCCAATAGAAATAATCGTTCGGAATCGGTTTGCCGTCGCCGTCCCTGACGGTCCCCGTGATCGTCCAGCGGCGGAACAGGTAATCCAGCGGCGATGCGGCCGGCGTGGTTCCCGGTTTCGCGAATAGTTCGGAGCGGTCCTTGCCCGCGGCATCGGTAAACGAGACGACCTGCAACTGCTTGACCGTCGCCCCGGGATATTCCGGGTTCGTCACCGTCGTCCATCGCAGCGTCAAGTCGTAAACGCCGGGCTCCGGCGTGGTAAAGATTTCCGTGCGGTTAATGACCGGCATGGGCCCCCCGCCCTTCTGGCCGTGTGTCGAAAGAATCGTCTGTGGATTAAATCGGAACGAATATTTTCCTTCGGTGTCGGTCCAGGTCCGCAGACTCGGCCGGTATTCATCGTGCCAGTTGCGTCTTTCGAACAAACCGGGACGATAAATCTCGACCATCGCGTCCGCAATCGCGTTGCCCTGTTCGTCCTTGACGACACCGTTCAATTCGAACGGAAATTTGCCCTGACGTCGATCTCCGGAAAGATTTTCATGCCGGAGACGAACTACGACGCGGGTCGTTTCGCCATCCTTGATTGTCGCGGAATATATTTTGCCCACCCCTTCGATGATCGGTTCCGCCCAATCCGGTTTAACGGCTTGGAGCTCCTGTTCGGTCGGCTTCGGTTCCTTTCGCGTCGCGAGGTTGCGGAGATCTTCCATTTCGCGACGGTATTTTTCCACGAGCGGATGCCGGACGAGGAAAGTGTACTCCCCGGCAGGAAGAAAACGCACGATCACCGGCCGATGCGGAACGGTTTCGTCCCCGCCGAACCCGTCTCCCTGGGTATACCGCCAATCGCTGAGAAAATAGAGGAAATAATCGGGCAGCGGCGTTCCCCGAAGATCGCGGAGTCCGGCCCCGGCAAGCATTTCCGAGGAATCCGCGTCGATAAGGAATACCTCAAGCGTTCCGCCTTTCTTTTCCACGGGGAATTCGAGATAAACGTCCTTGTTCTCCTCGTCAAGCGTGATCGGCTTGCTGATCGCGTAATAGTTCGTCGCCACGTGTCCGAGGCTCATCAGGCCGCCGTTACGAATATTTGAAGCGAGGATACGATAGGTTCCAAAAGGCATTTCCGTCACTTTGTAGACGGCGTCCGCCGGACCTCCGCCACCGTTGGAACCAGGCTGCAAATGACCATGATATCGTTTCCAGTACGTTTTCGTTTCCGGATCGGTCCAGTAGAGTCGGTCGGCGTCTCCCCGGAATCTCCAGATCTCGGTTCCGGCGTCGGCGGGGATTTCGTCAACCTGTTTCCAGATCGAATAAAGAACGGCATTGAGCGGTGTCTCGCCGTCGACATCAAGCATTTTGAAATGGAGTGAACATGGCCCCGTCTCAGGCCCCGCGGCGTTTGCCATCGGCAGGAATAAGAGGATCAATGAAGCAGCAATAACCGGCAGGCGGGGAAACGGCAACATGATATACTGGAAACGTTGTCAAATTGGTTGGTTTTCAATCTCTGCTTGTTGCACCCACTCGACATAATCTCTTGGTGGAAAATAAGTTGAATAGCGAGTGAGAGCAACAAGCGATTGACCGCAGGAACATTTTCCGGCAGTTTACGGTAAATAAGGCGGGGAAGATGTAATAAACGGTCAAACCGGAGGCGGTGCTCAACAGGAACCTGGAGGCTGGACGAACCTGGCCCCATTGTAGACGAGAAAAACACGTTTTCATAGGAATATTTTCCGGGAAATCCCTTTTTTCGTGAGCCGGGAACCTTGTTTTCGGATTTCCGAATCATTCATACTCCATCGCTAAAAAAATTTGCGAAATATTGATGAATCGGATTGAATGCGTCTTGAACTTGCCGCAAAAAACAGGAAGATGAATCGTGTGGTAAAACCGATAAAGGAATATTTATGAAACAATTATTTTTCGGATGGATTTCGGCGATGATTCTTCTCGGACCGGCGGCGACCGCCCGTTCCGGTGAACCTGTCAACATCGTTACGCCGGTTCTCATCGGCGGAAAAGGCACGATCGTCCAGCGGCTGGAACTCCCGGCTTCCGGCAGCATCGACGCGCAGGATATCTCGCTCACGGTCACCCTCCGCGGCACGAAACATCTTGCTTCGGCGGCGATTGCGGTCGGTTCGGAGCAATTTCCGTTGGAGACGCTGAAGGACGGAGCTAATACGATTCGCTTCAAAAATCATTCCGAGGTTCGTCAAACATTGACGCTGCTCTTGGAACCGAAGGAAGGCGTTAAGCTCGGTAGCCGGATTCAAGGCGGAATCACGGAAATCACCGCTGCGGGCCGAACGACTCGATTCGAGAATTCCTCGGAGTGGACGGTGGCCCGATTGCTCGTCGCGCCGGGACAAAACGGCGTGCATACGTACCGAATTCCCGGCATCGTCACGAGCAAGAAAGGCACGTTGCTGGCCGTCTACGATATTCGCTATAAACATGCCGGCGATCTTCCGGCGGACATTGATGTTGGTTTGAGCCGAAGTACCGACGGTGGCGAACATTGGGAGGAACCGCGAGTGATCATGAACTTCGGAACCGGTGATGCCGGAGAAGGCGTAGGCGATCCGGCCATTTTGGTCGACGACAAGACGGGGCGAATCTGGGTCGCCGCTCTTTGGGCGCATGGCGGACATTCGATTCGAACCTCGAAAAGCGGCATGAAACTCGGCGAGTCGGGCCAGTTCGTTCTCTGTTACAGTGACGATGACGGTGTAACCTGGTCGGAACCCCGGAACATCACGCCGGAAATCGCGGCCGGCAAGGATTGGAAAATCGTCTTCAACGGACCCGGCGGCGGAATCACGATGCGAGATGGCACGCTCGTTTTTGCCGCACAGTTCTGGGATGCAAATCACATGCCGCATGCGACGCTCGTTTTCAGCCGAGACCGCGGTGAAACCTGGAAGATCGGCAAGCCTGCCCGATCAAACACGACCGAAGCGCAAGTCGTTGAACTTTCAGACGGCTCGATCATGCTCAACATGCGGGACAATCGCGGCGGAAGCCGGGCCGTAGCCGTGACCGACGATTTCGGCGAAACCTGGACGGAGCATCCGACCAGCCGCAAAGCGCTGCCGGAATCCGTATGCCAAGCGAGCCTGCTGCGGCTCGATTGGGTCTCGGGCTCGGAAAAAAAGGGGCTCCTGGCGTTCCTGAATCCGCACGTCACCCGGGGACGGTCTGATATGACCCTGCAAATCAGTGAAGACGACGGGTTAACCTGGCCGCGAAAGCTCCGGGTTTACGAACCCAACGGCTACGGATATTCAAGCATGACCCTGATTGATGCCCGACACCTCGGGCTCCTTTACGAAACGGCGGGAGGATTGATCTTCCAGAAAATCGAAATTTCCGGTGTAAAATGACAGAAATCCACCAGGCCGCCCCGATTCGGCGGACTTGCGGGATTCTTCCGGCAAATCAGGTTTTTTTTATCTTGCAATTGGGAAAAGTCGAACTACAATAATGGTAGTCTGCGCAGTTGGCGGCCTTTCGGGGACGCCGTAAATGCCCCTTTCCGTCTTATTTACTAATGTCCGTTCTCTCTGTCAATTCCCTGTCGGGCTCGTCACTGGCGTCGATTCACCAGTTGCAGCAGACACAGGCGAGTTTGGCCACTACCCTGACGCAACTTGCGACGGGGTCGAGGATCAATTCGGCCAAGGACGATCCGGCCGGTCTGATTGCGCAAGAGATTTTACGGTCAGATATTACGGCATCCAATGCGGCGATCAAGAACACGCAACGGGCGAATTTGATGCTCAACGTGGCCGAAAGCGGCATGAGCCAAATTAGTTCGCTTTTGCTCGATGCAAAGGCGCTGGCCGTGGAATCGGCCAACACGGGGGCTATGTCGGCGGATCAGATCCAGGCGAACCAGATACAAATGAACGCCATTCTGGATTCCATCGACCGATTTTCATCGACGACAAATTGGCTCGGAAAAAATCTTTTGGACGGTTCGCTCTCCTCAGAAAACGGGGGGGCGACCATCCAACTCGGCACGAACGTCAATTCGGCGAACCAGACGACCGTCGACATCGAGAGCACGCGAACCTCGGATGTGGGCACGAACGGTGGTTCTCTGTACGACCTACGTAGCGGTGGGAGTGCATCCTTGACGACAAACGCCGCCTTGGCGAGCGAAATCATTGACGCGGCCATTTCACAGATCGCCACACAGCGGGGCTCGATCGGGGCTACGCAAAAGTACACGTTGGACACGAACGTCACCGCGATTCAGGATTCGCTGGTCGAACTGACCGGCGCGCTATCGCTCGTTTCCGATACCGACTACGCCGTGGCCGCATCGAATCTGGCTCGGGATCAAATTCTCATGATGGCGGGCCTGAGTGCGCTGAGCATCGGCAACCAGAGCGCGGGCTATGCTCTATCGCTGTTGAGTCGGTAATTTACTGAACCGGCAACTTAATACGGATATTCTTGAACTCGACTTTCATCGGCGGTCCTTGGTGCATTTGCAGGGCGATGATCCCCTTGGTCGCGGCTTCCGTGGCATGACGGTCGTCGACCCGGCACATCATTTTTCCATTGATTTTCAACGTGATTTCGCTGCCTTGGGCGATGACTTCGTAGTCGTTCCAATCGCCGGGCTTGTAGACCTTGATCAGTTCGGCGGGATCGGCAAACTGTTTTTCATTTACCCTGCCCTCCGCATCGATCACGCTGTCGTACCCGCGCCGAACGACCGCTCCGCGTGTGTGGTGAAAGAGCGTGCCGGTCCACTGGAGACTCTGATCCATGTCGGCCTGGTAGCCGAAGGTATCCCAATCGGGCCGCTTTTCGCTGCGGAATTGGATGCCCGAGTTGGCCCCTTCGCCCCGGAGGCGGAAAGTCAGTTTCAAATGGAAGTCGCCCGGCTCTTTTTCGTTCCAATAAAGATAATGCGATGCCGTACAAGGCTTTTCCGGCGTACTTTCGCCGATGATAATCCCGTCTTCCACTCGCCAGCCACCGGACATACCCTGCCAGCCATCAAGGTTTTCCCCGTTGAAAATGGCGACGAAACCGTCCTTGTCCGGCTTGGTAAAATCGGACGAAAAAACGATGGTCGACGACAGCGTGATAAAAACAAAAAACGATATAATAAATGTCCGCATGACTTGATTTCCTTTTCGCTCGTGTCTCATGAAATGCTTGGCAGTTCGTAGCCTTTCCGTTGCGCCCGGGCCAGGAGTTTATTGCCCTCGGGCGAGTTTGTGAACCGTTCGGCCTTGGAATCCCAGAGCAGGGGTTTGCCCACCTCGCCGACTTCCCGCGCGATATTGACCAGATAACAGAGCGTGGTGCCCCGCTGTCCGATTTCAATGTCGCAGTTGCATTTCTTGCCTGTTTTGATGCCTTCGACCCAATTTTCGATGTGATACACGGACTCGTCCCGACTGTTCGGCGGGGCGTCTTTGACCAGTTCACGCGGATTTGCCGAAAGCTTGTGGCGGTTGATTTCGATCTTACCCTTCTCGCCGATGACGATGCAGCCCAGGCCGGGCCCCCGGTCACCGTCGAGGATCAAACGCAATTCCACACCACCGGGGAATTTCATCCGCATCTTGCCGCGCGGCCCTTCGACTTTCGCCATGCCGTAATAGGGACTTCCCGTATCGTCTTCCATTTTGTAATCGCCTTCGTAATTGGCCGGGGCGAACTTGCCGGAAACCTCGAAGCGGGGTTTTTCGTCCAAAATAATTTCCGTAGGGCCGAAATCGTCGGCGCCGAGCACCGCGTTGACCTGGTCGAAGGAATGCGTCCCCCAGCCGGTCACGCCGAAACAGAGGCCCCCGCCGTCGTAATCCCACCATCGGGACCAATCGTAGAAGAGCGAACCGTGGTACGGTCGGGCCTCGGCTTGATCCTGCCAGCGATCCCACCATCCCTCCGCGCCGCCTTCGGGCAGCGGCTCGGTATCGGTGCGGTCCCACTTCCAGGGGCCGACGAAATTGGGAGCTTGGATGATTTTCACCTTGCCGATCACGCCGTCCTGGATCTGTTTGCAGGCCCAGGTGGTCAGCGGGAGCGACCGCTGCTGCGAACCGACCTGGGTGACAACACCGTACTTTTTTGCGGCATCGCACATGTGTCGGCCTTCGGCGATGGTGAGCGACATGGGTTTTTCAATGTACGTGTGAAAGCCTGCCTGCATGGCCAGCACGGTCGCGCGAGCCCGGGCATGGGTCGTGGTTTCGAGCATCACGCCGTCGAGTTTTTCTTTATCGTACAAATCCCGGTAATCGTCGTAGGCTTTCAAACCGTCGGCTTCGCCCCCGTGCCGCATGAAATGCTCCATTTTCGGGCGAAAAACTTCGCTCACGGCCACGACTTTGAGTCCCCGGGCCGGTTTCGCGGAGTGATGGTAAACGCCCTGCCCTCGACCGCCGAGCCCGACGATGGCCACCCGGACCGTGTCGTTTGCACCGGGCCGGTTCGGAGCGGCCAGCACGCCACGGGGAATGACCAGTGGAGCGGCCACGGCAACCAAGGCGGTTTTCAGGAAATTTCGTCGGGATGGAGTCGGTTTTTTCATGATGTCTGTGATTGGGTTGAAAACTATATGATGGATGACAACAAGAGCAGGAACCTCTTGTGTCAATATAAAACAGATGTTTGACGACTTCCATATCACACGGGCCGATTCTACTTGTTTTTTCTTTTTTTTGATTGCACAATACCGTCTTTTTTTGTATAATTCCGACATGAACAGTGAATACGACAATACAACGGTACTGATACAGGCCGTCTGGAAAAATCCGGCACTGATGAAAAGCGTTTTTCAGCTTTTCGAGCTGTTGCCCCATGTCTGTTTCTACGTCAAAGACGTCGGGGGCAAGTTTCTCTGGATGAACACGCCGTTACAGAAGCTCTTGGGAGTCAAAAGCGGAGAAGGTTTTTACGGAAGAACCGACGCTGATTTTTTCGGGACCGACTTGGTTTTTTTGTATCTTCGCGAAGATCAGGAGGTCATGGCCTCGGGCAAGCCGATCCTGAACCAACCCTGGATCGTGCCGGGCCAATCCGAGAAGGCGCGGTGGTACACGTCCAGCAAACTTCCGTTATTTGATGAAAACGGCAGGGCCGTGGGGACGATGGGCATTTTGTGCGACCTGCCACACGAATTCGAGCAGACGTCGCCCGTGGCCGAAATGCAAGAGGTGGTCGACTATATTTTCCGGCATTACACGGAAAAAATCAGCATCGAGACATTGGCGTCGATTTGCTTCTTGTCCTACCGTCAATTCGAACGCCGATTCCGTGAGATTTTTGCCATGTCACCGAGCGATTACATCTTGAAGGTGCGCATCGACGCCTCGGCCCGGCTTTTGATCGACAGCGACGACTCGGTGACGCAGGTGGCCCTGCAAACCGGGTTTTATGATAACAGTCATTTCACCCGCCAGTTCAAAAAAGCCGTGGGACTTTCACCGCTCCAATTTCGAAAGAAATTTTCGCCCCCAAAAGACCGGTAAGGTCATTCGTCGTCTTCGCCCGCGCTGCGGAGTTTTACGGCAGGCTTTTCGTTCGATTTATTTGGGTCCGGCGGGCAGGCTTTGAATTCGAACGGAGCGGTTTCCGGCAATTTGCCCGCCTCGGCAAGTCGTTTTCGATGTGCGAGATATTTTCCCAGTCGGTCGTCGGAAAGCTCGAAACCGATCTGCGTGGGCATGCCTTCCCAGAGCACGGCGCCGTGAATGGGCTCGATCAGCACGGCATGCGGAATTCCGTAACAACCCAGCGCATTGGCGAAGCGGCGGTGCGGATCCACGGCCAGCGGGGCCTTGAGATCGGCCGGTTTCAGCGGGCCTTCCATTTTTTTCAGGGCTTCTTCGTTTTCCTCGCAAATCGACACGACGACGAGGTCATCCTTATATTTTTCGGCGTAATATTCCAAAAGCGGCAAGCTGCGCCGGCACGGAGGGCACCAGGTCGCCCAGACTTCGACGAGCACGAACTTGCCGGCAATGTCCTTCGGCGGCTCGTTGACCCAGCGCTCGACTTCAATGGGGCCGTCGAGAATTTCCTTGATCGTTTGAAACTGGACCGACTTGGCCCAGAGCATGCGCTCACGTTTCGGAACCGGCATGCCCTCGCTGATCCTCGCGGTTTCGACAAGCCAAGGTTTTTCCTTGACGTCGATCTTCGGCTTGACGGGTTCCTCGGCAAGCAGGAGCGACGAACAAAAGACGGAAAGAATCAGGACACAACTCGGTTTCAGGATTTTCATCGTGTGACTCCCTGTATGGGTAAGGAACAAACTGATCGTGACTTATCGATTGAGCGAATGCATATTACCGTTGATCCAAACGTATTTTCCCCGACAGGCTTCGGCCAGGACGCGGATGGCGGGCTTCGTCGGCGGGTCGGGGCCTTCACCGATTTCAACGGCGTTGATCTTCGTCCGGCCTGCCAAGATGAGAAGCTCGGAAAGTTTCGTGGCGTCCAAGGGCTCGCAACTCCGGTCGGTCAGGAAGAAGATCACATCGGGTTCGAAATCCAACGCTTTTTCCAAGGCCAAGGCCGGATTGCCTTCGCCTTCGGTTTTGATCGACTTCAAATAATCATGCGCTTCCTTGCGTTTCTCGGCCGTGGCCGTGATCCAACCGACGGGACCTTCGCCCATCGGGAGGAGATTAGCGGTCGCGTTGAAATAAACGACCTGAAAACGCTGCGTTTTCCGGAGATCCTGGAACGAAAATCCCAGTTCATTCTGAGCGTAATCCCAGGGCGAACGCGTTCCGCTTCCCATGGGTTCCGAAGCGTCGATGACGAACAGGATTTTCTCGCCCGAACCGCGCGTGCCGATGAAACGGACATCGTCCGCCGCACCGGCTCCGGGAATGTTACCGAAAGACGAGTCGTCCTCGTCGTCGGTGAACACGAAATTTGCGGGGGCCCCACCTGAACGGTCCCGCTCCCGACGGGGTCGCCTCGACACGGAACGATCATCGTCATCGTCCGGGGCTTGTTGGATCACACCCGGTTTCCCTCCTTGCGGTTTTTGCGGCTGCGATGACCGGAAACGGTAGACGATCAGGGCAATGACGCACCCGAAGAGAACCAGGAAATTCCAGACATAAAACATGCTCTGGAACCGGCGGTCACGTCGCATTTTGCCGGCGACACGCTCCGCCGAGGCCT
>JBEBTM010000085.1:0-11656 GCA_040393745.1 Thermogutta terrifontis
TACCACTTGTCGCCGTGATCCGAATGAGTTGTCGTACTATTATAGTCGACGTACTCGGAGTAGTTTTCCGCAATGGTTTCAAAAATGATTTCGAGGTGAGCCACGGCGACATCCCAATCGACGACGCCGTTTTCAATATCCTCAAGCAGCTTGGCCGCGAGGTCGACTTCACCTTCGTCTTCCTTGATACGCATCAACGAACGGAGGAAATTGTCCACGCCCTGATGCAACATGGCCCGGAGATTGCCGAAGCCCATGTGCTGTTGCGTAAAAATGTCTTTTCCGTAACGAGTGATAAATGCCTTGACTTCATCCCAGTGTGAGCGGTCCGTGAGCGATTCCACGGGCGAAATACGGATCTGCCGGCTGTGGGAAAGCCAGCTTGAAAGCAACATTTCAATAAGCCGCTCCATGTACTCGACCAATGCCAGATCGGGAGACGCGGCATCTTCACCGGCTCGGAATCGCCATTTTTTCGATGAGAGGGAAACGCATTGCGTAATGGCCCGGGTGGCGGTTTCCACGAGTCGGTCGAACTCCGTGATCGCACCGGGGCTGACCGGATTAAGTTCTTCCATGACCTGGATCGTCTCCAGAACCCGGAACGATTCGGGGAGCAGACCCAGTCGGGGGGCATATTCCATGAGCCGCATGATCACCTGCTGGATGCAGCGGCAACGGACAATCGCCGACGCCGACCCGCCTCGCGAAGTGGGGACGTACAAGATCGTTTCCTTCGACAGGGTCTTGAGCATGCTTTCCCAACGGCGTTTCACAGCCTTGACCTTACCGTGAAAAACATCATGATTGATTTCCAGTACGGATTTTTCCCAAGCGTCTTCGACTCCCTGCCAGTGTTTCGGGCCGAGCCAGGATTCCAGGATCATTTTCGCGTCGCGCACTTCGACATGGGTCCAGATGATCCGGTCGAGCAGAATTTCCTTCGTGCCCCGGTGGCGGTCGTATTCCAACAGGGAATCGGCGGTCCCTCGCGGCGGCGGCACTTTGTACGCGGACGCCTTTCGCAGCAGTTCCTCAAGCCCCCGGATATAGGAAACAATCTGCATGAGCCACGTATCCAGGAACGGGGCGGCTTCAGCGGCATCGACTTCCCCTTCGGCCGCGGCGGCGATTTTTTCCGTTGCGAATTTCCAGAGCTTGGACATCGTCACGATAAATGTCATTCGGTCGCTGATCCGCTCGGTTTCCGTAACGAGTTCCATGTCGTCCCCGTCGTGGTAGGCATCCGACTTGCCTTGCATCATGGATTCGTCCACGCCGTCGTCCGCCGTGTCGTGGTAGGTTACGTTTTCGTACGCCGCGCTATAAAGAGGGTCGATCGCTCCGGAATCTTCGTCGTCCTCTTCGGCGAACCCGTGGTCCGTATCATCAGGGTCGGTAAACGCGGAATCTCCGTCTTCATCGTCCCCGAGATATTCGGCCATGATCTCGTCGATGCTCTCGCCGTCATCCTCGTCCTCATCGTCCATGATTTCCTTCATCCATTCCTTTAATAACGGATTGTCATCCGGCTTGGGGCGTCCCGATTTGGAGGCGGATTCCTTTTCGAAATGGTCGTCGGTCATCTCGATTTCCGGCACGCGCCAATACTGGCCCGCATTGGCTTCGATGTAATCGAAGAACTTCTTCGTCAGGCTCCACCGCTCGGCAAAGGTCATCGGCGGCGGCGGATGCAACGGAGCGTCTTCTTCACTTTCACCGTCCTGTTTCGGCGGCGTCCAAAGCTGCTCCATCCAGCGCAGGGCGATGGAATGAAAGGAATAATCCCCCTCGATCAAGGCAATCGTTTCCGAATGGCTCAGCCAGTGCATCATGAGCGCCATCGACGCCACGGGATCCTGCTGATCTAAAAGGGCTTCGGCGAGTAAGACATAGGCTTTCGTCGAATTAAACCTCTCGACGTGACGATTCCAAAAGGCAACATCGCCCGCCGAGGAACCGGCCCGATGCCAGACGGCAAGCGACGTAGCGACCTTGGCCGCCGATTCCCAAGTACCGCTGCCCGAAAAGCTTTCCAAGCCCGAAACTTCCGTACTGCCGTATTTGTCCCACCAGCCGGCCAGATCGCTCATTTTATCCGATAAATCGGCCTGCAAATCGTCGTTTCCGGCCGCCGCGGCTTCCTTCTGAAGTCGACTGTAAAGATCGAAAATCTCTTCCAGCAGGTTAATGATATCGTCGATCCGGTGATCGTGGATCGAATTTTCCACGGAATGGAACAGACTGAAATTGGCGCCGAACCCCAAGATGGTCCATGGATCGACAATGGCCCCACACGCGATGCCCCGATGAATCAGGTCTTCAATGATCGGCAACTGTCGCGCCGCTTCGGTCAGTTCGTGCCGGTCGATCAGGAAGTGAGCTTCCGTGATCAGGCAATCGATTTTCGTCAAAATCCGGGCCGAAGCGACATGGATGACGTCCGTTTGGTGTTCCGCAGCTTCAAAGTAGCCCATCCTGGCAAAGATTCGTGCCAGATGCATCCGCTGGAGTTGGTCGGCGCGGCGTTTGGCGAGTTGTTTGTTCAGATTTTGTCGACAACCACCGAAAGGCTGGAAGAGTCGCTGCTCTTCGTGTTTTATCCGGGGTTGCATCCTGGCGGGAGCCTTATCGACGAGTTGCGTGTAAAACTTGTCTCGATAACCCGCGATGACCGGCATCAAATCGCCCAACGACGTTTCCGAATCATAGGTCTGCGGCGTATCTCCGCAGACGCCGGAGCCCATGAGCATTGTGCCCACGAGCACGGCTCCCGCTTCGAAAATCAATTCATCCATGGGGATGTCCGCTTCGGTCGACTCGCCCGTATATGCCGTTTCCAAGCGACGCATGATGCCGTCGATGGTGACTTGGTGGACGACAAAACGCCGGTAAAAACCGTTTTTGTCGATGTATTGCGGGTCCCAGAGTCCAAAATGATAGTTCGGCTTCCGGTTCACGGGATGATCGAAATCATAAGCCCGGGGGTCGAGAACCAATTCTTCAAGCCGGCTCAAGTCAAAACATGCTTCGTAAAGAATTTGCGAATCGGTATCCTTGAGAATATCCAAGGCGTGTTCAACGATTTTTCGATACTTCCCGCAGGCGATTCCAATACCGTCCATATAAAGAGGAATCGGGGCGACCCATTCGTGATCGTTTGGCAGATGCTTTTCCTGGCCCTCAAGCACGGGGACGGGCCGATAGCCGATGTAATCGTTCAATTCATCAATCACCGCCGGTACAATGCGTTCGTGCTCCGTCCAAGGGCGACCTTGCCGAAAGACCGCCTCAAAGGCTTTGGCGAGGAAAAAAGAATTGAAAAGGAAGTCGTCCGTTTGATGAAAGAGCAAATCGGCGTGGAAAAGGCGGTATTCCGGTAAAAGATGATCCCGAACCAGACGGAGAACGAGACCGGCTTGGTCGTCGACACGAAACGCCTCGTTTTCCAAGGAAAAGCGCGCAAGCTCCTCCTCCAAACGCTGGATGGCCCGGACGGCCAAGCAGGGAACAGGGTCTTTGGCCGGCTTATTTTTCGTTCCATCGGGGGTGGCGTTGTTGGCGGTGATCTCCGCCTCAAGAATTTCGTAGAGCCGGTTCAGTGCGACAAAAAAACGCGGGTCACGATTTCCCGATGAAAAATTCATATAGCCCAAAATGTCTTTGAAAATCTCGGGCTGCTTTTCTTTGTCGTTTTTCGTCATTAGGTATCCCTGTCCGGATGTGACAACGTCGGAGCAACGGGCTCCGTCGGAAAATTTCGTCCACGCCAAAAATATCCGCGCCTTCCATGGTTCGGTAAAGAGACAGACTTTAAGTTTAGCCAACAAGCATGAGATGGTCTAGGGGGCAACTTTGCCGCATTCGGAAGCCGTGGATGCCGATTCCATCCCATTTTGTGCCATTTTGACAGTCCCGGCTGTATATTTTCTCGTTTCCAATTTTTCCCTGTATTGCCAACTTGTTTCAATCACACGAGTTGCCGTCTTTTCTGTGATCTTGATTTCAACAGAATTTTTTGGTATGATTCTTGCGAGAATACATTAAGGAAACGCCTCGACGTGCCGCAGTAGGTGGGTCGATCCTCAAAAACGGGCATTCGGTGGATTTAACAGGATGGTTTGAATATGAATTCCCCCACACTCCTCATTACCGACGACGATCTTGCGTTCCGCGAAACGTTGCGGGATGTGTTCGAACCGGAGGGATATCGGACCTTTCTGGCCGAGGATGGTTTGCAGGCATGCGAGATTGTCAAAACCCAGCCCGTCGATCTGGCTCTGCTTGACATGCACATGCCGCCGATTGACGGCTTGGAGACGATCCGCCGTTTTCATGCGATCAAGCCGGATTTGCCGTGTATCCTGCTTTCGGCCGCGCTGGACGAAATGATCATCCGGGCAGCCGAAGAAATTCTCGTATTTTCAGTCCTGGCGAAACCCTGTAGCCGCCAACAGGTTACATCGCTTGTTCGTCTGGCTCTGGAATCGAGCTTCGCCTTGAAACGATAGAGATCTCGGAATCGCATCGCGCAGCACGGCAAACTCAAGTGGTTAAATTCTCAATTTCCCAAAAGAGGGCTTTTCGATGCGTCTTCAGCAAACCTTTACACTGCTTAGGCTTCTGTTTGATTCTCGATTGACTCAAACGCCTCGGCAGGTCTTTCGGCAGCTCAAGATCGATGGTCGTCTTCGCGGCGGCGTCCGAGCCAAACTTTCGCGAGGACCCTTGGAACGCATCGCCTTGATGCGGCACGTTTTGCGCTGGCTCAAGGGCGAATATATTTCCCGGCACGGCGAACAGTGGGTGCTCAACACGTTTTTGCCCCCATTTCCAGGCCCGGCCTTTGACCGGCTTTTTACGAGCCAACTTTCCAATCGGCGTTACACACCCGTCTCGGCGTATCTTGCCATCACATCGCGCTGTCCTGCAAGCTGCTGGCATTGCAGCATTAAAAACCGGCAGGAGGCGGAATTACCGCTGGAAATCTGGCAAAAAACCATTGCGGGGCTCCATGAAATCGGAGCGAGTATCTTCGGTATCACCGGCGGCGAGCCCCTTGTCAGATCCGACCTCGCCGAGATTGTCAAAACGGTCAAAGACGGTGGCGGTGAAGCGATGATCTTTACTTCGGGTATCGGACTCACACCTGAAAAAGCCAAAGAGCTCAAACTGGCCGGGCTCTGGGCTGTTTGTGTCAGCCTGGACCGGGGCGATCCCGAACAGTTCGACAAGCTCCGGGGCGTGCCTGACTCGCTCGGAATTGCACGGCGGGCCCTGACAACGGCCAAAGACGCGGGTCTTTACACTTGCGTCAATTGTGTTGCCGACCGGGAAGTCGTTTCCACGGGGCTCTACAGGAAATTATACGAAATATCACGGGAGCTCCGGGTCGATGAATTCCGGCTCATTGAGCCCATGCCCTGTGGTCGGCTTGCCGATGCTCCGAAGGATATCGGCGGCGAACTTCCGCAAACCGACTCGCCGTTCCTGACACCGGAACTGGTTCGGGAGGTTCGGCGGTACCACCGGGATACGAATCAGCGTCTCAAGCCCGACTCCCGAGGCGTGCTGCCGCCGAAAGTTTGCGCTTTCAATGAGATCGAAAGCCCCGAGTTGTTCGGATGCGCGGCGGGCACCCGGCATCTTTTCATCGATCCGGCGGGCGAAGTGTGTCCCTGTGATTTCACGCCGTTATCGTTCGGAAATATTGCCGAGGAATCGATCGCGGAGATATGGGACCGAATGTCCGCGGCCATGAAGCATCCCCGGCGGCGGTGTTTGATCCAGCATCAAACGAAGCTGATCCATGACGCGATCAAAGACCGGACGCCGGCACCGTTGGAAGTCAGCTTGGCGACCGCCGCGGCGTTTCCCGAGGAAGACTTACCCGACTTCGTCCGCTGGATGGAGGGCTGACATCGATGAACGATAGAACGGGCCGGAGACCGCGCCTCGGATCCTGAAGCGTGGTGTATGCCTACGGTTTTTTCGCCGTAACGATGGCGGACATCGTTTCCGCAGGTACGGCATAGCGAACGTCGATAAATCCTGCGGCTTTCAGATCTTCTTCGACCTCTTGGAACGTGTAAACCATGCCCGTTTTCGTTTCAACAAGCATATTCACGCCGAAAAAGGCGCCCGCGACCGGCTTGGTGCGCGCGGCGTCCATGATGAAATCGCGGACGGCGACCGTGCCCCCGGAATTCAGGGCCGCAAATGTTTTTTTGTACAGTTCCCGGCTTTCTTTCCGTCCATGCTGGTGAATGATCGCGCTGATCCAGGCGAAATCAAAGCCGGTCGGAAAATCGTCGAGGTAAAAATTCCCCTCGAAAAGCTCGACTCGCTTTTCGTACGCGGAGCAGGCGAAACGATTTCGAGCCTGCGCGATCCCCGGCGGCAAGTCGAATACGGCTCCGCACCAGTTCGGCATGGCATCCAAAAACGCCTGCGTGTATGTTCCCGAAGCGCCGCCGATATCGAGAAAGCGTACGTTTTCGTTACCGAAGTCCAGCACACCCGCCTGCTTCAATGCTTCAATCGATTCGGGCGCGAGCTTTCTTGCAATGGAATTCATGGCCATGATGAACGAATCATAATCCTTCTCGGCACCGCGAATGCTCGGCGACACCTCGGGCGGCGTCCCGTCTTTCACGGCCCAGGTGAGGCGAACCCAGGCCCGCTGTACGCAGGCGAGATGCCGGATCATGGGCACAAACGTCTCCGGCGTCCGGCTGTCGAGCAATCCGAGAAACTCGACCGGTACGGAATAAATTTCGTCCGAATTCTTTTCGAGATATCCCAGGGCAGCGAGCATGTCGAGTAACACGGCCGTTCCTCGACGGTCGCTTTCAAGGACTTTGACGATCCCGTCCAAGTCGAGCGCATTTTTTCGCTCGATAATGACGGTGAACAGGTCAAGCTCTCCCGCGGCGGCCAAAACGGCGGATTCCTGATAAGAAGACATGGCGCCGCGTAAACGATCGAAAGGCGGAGTTGTCATGGATTTTCCTTTGAAACGAAAATTAATTCTTCAAAAGCGTCGCGATCCACCGGGTCCGGGGATCGTTCTGCAGGACGATTTTGACGACCATCGTGAGCGGGGCGGACAGGAACATGCCGATGGGGCCCAGAATCCAGCCCCAGAAAATCAGGGACAAAAGCACGATCAGGCTCGAAATGCCCAGCCCTTCGCCCAGATACCGGGGTTCGAAACCGTAACCGAAGGCCGTGTTCACGACGACGAGCCATATCGTGACGATCACGGCCATCGTCACACCTTGATCGATCAGCGCGATCAACACCGGCGGCACCGATGCGATTACCTGGCCGATGTTCGGGATGTAATTCAGGAAGAACATGAGAAGCCCCCAAAGGAGCGCGTACTCGATGCCGAGAAACCACAGGCCGATCGCCGTGGCGATGCCCGTGAGTGCGCTGGCCATGGTTTTGATCTTCGTGTAATTCCAGGTGTCTTCGGCGATTTTGTTGAAATATTCGTTTGTCAAATCGCGTCCGTTGAACGCCTCCCGCACCTTCTCGGGCATCCGGGCCGCCTCGATGAGCATGAAGATGACCATCACGGCGACGAGAAATCCCACCGTGGCCGTATTCAGACTTTCCGTAACGGCAAGCTGCGCATAACCAAGCAGCGAATCGACATGGATCACGTCTTTGAGCGAAAACCGGGTCTTCTCCGACGGGGGAGCTGCGCTCGAGACGTCGCCGTCGACGGTTGCCGTCGAAGAATCCTCTCCGGTTTCATTGGCCGGTTCTTCCATCTGTTTCGGCGCTTTTTCAGTTTCCTTTTCAGGCGTTTCGACAGGCAAGGAAAACCGGGGGAGCGACTCTTCCACCACATCAAGTTTGTCCATCATCGCGTTCGACCATTCGTCGAATTTCGAGATCCCCGCCGTGATTTTAGTCCTGTAATCAGGCAACTTTCCGGCAAAACCGGCGAGCGAACTGCTCACGATCAGGATCACGGCCAAGCCGAACGCGGAAACGATACCCGACAAGGCGAGCAAGGCACACCAATCGGAAAGTCCTTTTTTCTTGAGCCACTGGAGCGGCGGCATCAGGATCATGGCGAAGAAAACGGCCAATAAAAACGGCGCGAGAATGGCTCGACTCGCCTGCAAACCGGCCATGATAACGATAATGGCCGCCACGGCGATGAGGAATTCCAGGCCGATGCCGTTTCCTTTGGGATGTTCGGAACTCATAAGACGCTTCGAAGTGAGAGGTTGACGCGATAAAATTTTTGTGCGGCATCCTCCAAAATAAATCGAAACGTGTCAAGAGCAAAAAACCGAGGAACCGTCGCCGAGCATCGGCGACAATGTACCGCAATCTTACAAATGTCGGCAGAGTCGCCCGGGAAACCTTCTCAACGACCTGGCTTTTCGGCGGTCCACCTTCCCGGATGTTCGACCGCTTCCGGAAAAAGTAAAAATCCCTGTTTTTGTATAAAACGCTTGCATAAAACACGTATTTGATCAATGTTTCTTACGTTATTTTGGAAATATATTATTGACATTGACGTTTTTGGCATTAGACTCGATTTAATTGTCCATATTCTTTCGTTTGGATAGTTTCATAGGTAGATCCTGTCCATTCAGATCGGTCCGAAAGTAAGTATACACAATGTCTAACGCTTGGCGACAAATCTTGAGATGGTGCCTACAAGATTTCACCGGTGCGCAGACACCTTATCACATAAACTCATCGAACGTGTTTTGTTTGCGTCTACTCTTGTGATTTATTTCTGTATCAAGACCTTTTCTTTTTTGCGGCCATGTACAAATTACCGACTCCTCTGTTTATTCCCTACGAACCGAACTCCGCCACGAACGATTTACTCACCTTCTGGCAACCTGAATTGGAGAAATTCACCTCGAAAAGCATTCTGCAATGGGCCGTCGATACCTTCGACTCTCAGTTGGCCTTCGCCCCTTCTCGGAGTGAAGAAGATGAAATTGTTTTATCCCTGTTTGAAGAAATAGCGTACCGGGTTCCGAAAGTGGAGCAGATTTATGAACTGCTTTTACCGGAAAGCTGGACTCCGCTGGAACCCCGCGAAGAGTTAGGAGAAACCTTTGACGGCAGAGTGGCCAGCTCCGGTCTTTGGGCCCGGTTTCATGTAGAGCATTTGTGCAAAAGGTACGAAAACACCATTAGCTGCTACCGGGTCTGGATCGTCTCAACCCGCCGGGAGCAGGATATCGTTTTCGAAAGGATGCCGGTTCTGTCTTGGAGCGAACGCTTCGGGGTTCTACGCATCGCCCCGCTGGCTCACTGGGAAAATGAGGGCGTCGCTCAGGAGATGGAATCCATCGCCGCCAAGAAAGCCGAGGCTTCCAGTGACCGGTTTTGCTTCGATCACGCATCGGGCTGAAGAGAATGCCCCTCAACTTAAAAGTTAACGGCATGCGGTTCCAGCGAGAAGTCCGAGGTAGCTGATTCGGATTGATTCGCCCAGGCCGAGTTGCCGGGCCAGGTTGAGCAACGATTGCCTTGCCGCGGAAAGCTGCGATTCGTCGGCGAGCGTTTCCAGTTCGATAAACCGGCCGCCGCCGGGATCGGATTTCAAGTCGGGCAGGCGATCCAAAAGGACGTCGAATTCCCGGCTCTGAAAAACACAGGAACCACGCCGGCGGAATTTTCGCACATGGCCGCAGGGCCGGAAACCCAGCGATTCGAGCACGCTCTCCCACGGATCGTTCGCACCGAGGCCGATTTCGATTTCCTTGCGCGTTTTTGTTTCAGAATCGATCTTGGGGCCCTTGTAAGTGATCATTCGCCGTGTCTCGCCGTCGGGCATCGTTCTTGTGCGAATTCTCAGGGCTTCGTCGGTTTGGAGGAAATCCCTGGACGGATGCTCGTAATAACAATCGAATTCCTCGTATTCGTCGCCCCAAGAGATTCCCAGGGAGGCCAGGACCGTTTCGCCTGTTTGTCCCGCGGGCACGCGGAATTTCATTTCAACTTCGTAGATCGTCATTATTCGTCCGTTATTTTTTCCTTGTCGTTGTCCCGCTGATCAGGCGGAACGCTGGACGAAAGCGCTGTCGATCTGGGTTTGGAGCATGCGGACTTCCTTTTCCATTTCGTTACGTTCGCCCTGGATTTTACGGAACATTTCCTCGACCTTGGCTTGGCGGCGTTCGATTTCCCGTTCGCGGTCATTCAAGGCTTTTTCGCGTTCCACCAGGGCCGCTTCGCTTTGCGCGGCCCACTGATCCAGTTCCTCGCGCCGGGCCATGAGCTTTTCATGCTGTTGGAGCATCTGCTCCCGAATGTCTTTGAGCTCGTTCTTCTGGCCCTCAAGCCGGGATGCGGCGACGTTGTATTGCTCGGAAAGCCGATTGCGAATTTTGCGGATCGATTCCTTGAGATCCTCGGAAGCCGATTCGCCGGAAAGACGGAGCCAAAGCTCTTCCGTGGCCAAGCGGATTTCCAAGGTTTCACGGTGCATCCTGCCCAGTTCGTCCCGGGAACGATCCAACGCCAGCCGCATCTGTTCAAGCCGCCTATTCTGCTGGGCAAGATCCTGCCGTTCCTCTTCGAGCCGCTTCAAGGCCAACTCCTGCGTTTCGCGGAGTCGATAGCGTTCCGTTTCGATGGTCTTCTGCATTTGGTGTCGCTCCCGAACCAGGGCTTCCCGAATTCGCGCCGCTTCCGCCTGGGCTTCCAAGACATCGGCTTCCATCTGCTGGAGATTTGAGTACTTTTGGGCGTCCACGGCGATCTGGCATTCCCGCGCTTTCAGGGCCTCATCAACTGCGGCCTGTTCCATTTCCGTCTTTTTGAGGCGGGTTTCCAGTTCGATCAAATAATGATCCCGCTCTTCGAGCTTGCCTTCCCGGCGAGCCAGTTCGTCGGTTTTCGTTTTCCGCATCAGGTCGAAATCGTTCCACTGGCTTTCGAAGGTATCCCGCCGTCGGCTCCACTCTTCCTCGGCTTGGCGGACAATCGATTCCCGGCGGTTGAGTTGTTCTTCCTGTCGTTCAACCCGGGCTTCGGTTTCCGTCCGCTTTTGCGTGTATTCGTCCGTAATCCGTTTGATGCGGCGTTCGACGTTTTCTTCCAGCTCCCTTTTTCGGAGTTCATGTTTGCGTTCCAATTCCTCCTGTCGGGTCGAATAACGCTGTTCCAGGTCGTTTTTCTTTGACTCGATTTCTCGATCCAGTTGACGAACTCGTTGTTCGAAAGTCTCTTCAAGTTTTCGGGCCTGGGATTCGAGCTGGATGCGTTCCTCATTGAGCCGATGTAGGAATTCAGCTTCAATTTCCTTACATTTCTTTTCATAGCGGTCCTGATAATCGGACTTACATTCCAGAAGTTTCACCTCAAGCTGCTGTCGGTAATCTTCGACCCGCTCGGCTGTTTCCCGCTCCCGCTCGGTCGTCATGGCCAGGATTTCCTGTTCACGTCGCATGAGATGTTCTTCGATTTCCGCGCGGCGCTGCCGTAGCTCTGCCCGCTCCCGCTCCAACACGACTCGTTCACCGGCAACTTGTTCGTTCAGAACGGTTTGCTGCGTTTGGAACCGCTCCTCGAAACCTGAGATTTGTTTTTCCCGCTGGGCGATTTCTTCGAGTTTGGATTGAATCGAGAGCTTCGTATTGCGGACCAGAGTTTCAAACTGAGCCAT
>JBEBTM010000086.1:0-11554 GCA_040393745.1 Thermogutta terrifontis
AGGTTTTCGTAACGCACACCAACGGTAAACCCGAAGGACGGTACGACTACGAAGGCGGGAAAGCTCTCGACGGCGCGAACCACTTCTACATGCAAAGCGGCGGTTACACGGCGACGAAAGACCAAAAAACCGCCGAAATCGAAAAAACGGGACAAAAACCCAAGGTTGACGTCGATGCCCTCAAAAACCGCGTTGACAAGGCCCTGGAAGCCCACGCGGCCCGATAAACCATGAATTCGATCTTTCTGTCCGAACTGCAACAGGCCCGGCGCAGTGGCTTTCTCGCTCTTACGCTGACGCTGGGCCTCCTCATGGGCGTGTTTCTGCTTTGGATAGGAATCATTGAAATGCCTTATCACGCCTACGCCGCGACGCCCCTGTTCGCGCTTTCTGCGTTGTATTATACGGCCCTACTTTTACTTATTCCCGTTTATATGGCGGGTCGGTTTGCGTCACAACAATTTGCCGATGATCCCCGCCTGAACACACCGCTTTCGGGCGGGGAAATACTGCGAGGGAAATACTGCCTGGCCGCGTTTCTGTTCCTGCCGCTGTACCTGCCCACACTGCCGGGGCAACTGTTTTTACTCCACAACGGAACGATCGAACACTTTCTAGGCATCTCGCTTTTCGTAAGTATTTCCGTTTCGTTTTCCATTGGGACCGTGAGTATCCTGGCCGGTGTGCGCAGCACCGCGGGGTTGCTGGCGCGGGTCACGGCCCTGTTGTTTCATGCGTTTGGCGCGATTTCCTGGTTTTGGTTCACTTTCTTGATTGTGTTCGACATCTGGTCGGATTACCCGAGTTGGATTTCCCTGGTCGCGATTGTTTTGGTGATTGAAATCGTTTCATTTTGGATGGCATCATGGTACGGTAATATTCTATTGCGTCCGAATCCTGTTAAAAGAGACGCAATCAACGTCATGACTATGGCATGGATCGTGTTAAGTATCATTTATTCGATTCTTCTCGCCTTTTTATATCCGACGGTTCTGAAAACCGGCCTCCTTTTGGGTCCGATTATCTTCGGCCTTTACTTCGGTTCGATCATGCTTGTGGTCGATATGGCGGCACCGGACATGGGCTCGCACAAAATTCAGGATTGACGGAAACCGAACCTTGTTTTTCAACGGAAACCGCGACATGCTCATTATTGGAACCGATGAAGCGGGTTACGGCCCGAACCTGGGCCCCTTGGTCGTCACGGCGACCGTTTGGCAATCGGCCGGACCGAACCTGGACGATTGCATGAATTCGCTACAAAAAGGCGGGTTCTGCGTGGGCGATTCCAAAAAGCTCTTTCACGGCGGCGGTTCGCTTTCCCCTTTAGAAACTGGCGTCTTGGCGGCGCTGGCGTGTTTGAACTTCTCACCGAAAAACGACACCGAGCTTTTCGAGCATCTCGCCGCCGAACTGGAACCGGGTGATACATCGTTGTTACCCGTCCATGCGACTTCGGAGCAAATCCGTCGCGGTAACGAAATATTCGCACACCATTTGACCAAACAAGGCATTCAACTGCGGAATATTCACAGCCGGGTCCTTTGCGCCCGGGAATTCAACCGGCGATTGGCGGCATGCGACACCCAAGGAGCCAAAGCGACCGTGCTTTCGGAAGCGACACTGGAACTTATCCGGACCGCAGTGGATGCTGAATCGTCAAACTCGCACGAAAATATTCTCATCCTCTGTGATAAGCACGGCGGACGAAATCGGTATCTCGATCTTCTCGTCAAATTCTTTCCCGGTGATTTCGTACACATCCTCGAAGAGGATCGACCCCGGAGCGTTTACCGGTTCGAATTCAAGGGCCGACCCGTGGAAATCCGATTCCAGGCCAAGGGGGAATCGGAACTGCCGATCGCGCTGGCATCGATGGTTTCGAAGTATCTCCGTGAACTTGCCATGCTGCGTTTCAACGGGTTTTGGCGGAGCAAGCTCCCGAACATCGAACCCACGGCGGGTTATCCCGTGGATGCCAAACGATTCAAAAAAGCCATCAAGACGATGCAGGAATCGCTAAAAATCGAAGACGACGAAATTTGGCGACGGAAATAATTTCCGCATGAGGAAAAGTCACGGGGCGGTGACGACCGTGAAATATTTGGTCACCACGGTCGGCTTCGGACGGCCGGACACGGCGGGATCGTATTTTTGAAACACGATAAACGTCAGAATATGCTCGCCCGGCGTGAGCTTTTCCAAGGAAACGGGCGTTCCCATGCCCGCGCTTTTCCCGGGCGGTAAAATCGCATTCTTAGGGTAACTCCCGTAATCGAGACTCACTCGAACACCGTCCAGGAAAATTTCGTGCATGATCAGGTTCGCCGAAATCGTCTCGGGATATAAGCTCGTCTTCGTGAACCGGAGCATGTAGGAATTCGGCACGATGTCGCTGAGATCCTCCGGTTTGAGACTGCCAAGATCAAGCACGTCGGGCACGTCGATGGTCACTTTCATCGGGTAGGGCGTCGTGACACCGTGTTCAGGCGACTTGATTTGCTGGATCCAAGGGAACAAGACAAGCGGGATACCGCCGCCCACACAAAGGGCCACGAGAAGGAGCCCCGCATAATAAACCATCCAGCGCCACAGCGGGCTCCGTGGAGTTTGATGTTCATTCATAGAGCGTCCCTCCGTCCTCGGAAATTGTCCAACGGCGGCTATCGACCCCATGCACCGGATGCGGCAAGGGACGGCCCGGCTTGGCTTTTCGGCGGATCACGGCAGTCAGGATATATTCGCCGGGCGGCAAACTTTCTTTCGGTACGGAAAAAGCGCCGGAGCCCGTCCATTTTGCCGGGATATCGCTGAAGAGCGTTCCTTCGACGACCGGCTTGTCGTCAATATACAAATCCAATTCGAAACCGTCGGGCGGAATGTCGGTCGATGCGAGGTTCTCCAACGAAAAGGGAATCCGGTAGGCATCGCCGTCCAAACCGGGTTCCTCCAGCGACAAAACGAAGGTCCCCGCAGGCGTCCGTTGCGAGGCAAGGATTCGCAGGTTCATCCGGATACTCAACCCGACCCCGACCACGATGATGAGGATGCAGAAAAAAACATGAAAGATACGACTGGGCGGTTGTTCTTTCGTCGTCATACTCTTCTCCGGAGCTCGTGTTGACGTTCATTTCCGGTCTTTCATCGAATTTTCCCCAACGATAAAAATATTCCCACCGGGCAACGGAAGCCAATCGGTCCAAGGGGTGAGGACATTGAGCAGTTTGAGTTGAAATTTGCCGATCTTTTTGCATCGCAAAATCGAGCCGTTGAGCATCCATGCCATCCAGGCGGGCACGTTCAAACCACGGCAGCAGACGGGGTTGAAGCCGACTTTTCGCAGCTTTTCGACCATTTCTGATTTTTTGTATCGACGCCGGTACCCCAGCGATTCGTCCAAAGAACCGAACAGCGACGGAAATTGCGGCACGACCAGAATCAAACGCCCGCCGGGCCGAAGCCGATCGCGGAGCCGAAGCAACGCGGCTTCATCGTCCCGGGTTTCCTGGAGGCCGTGAACGTACAGTACCGAATCGAACGTTTCGCCGGAATGATCGTCCGTGCTATCGGGATCGAAGTGTTCGACATCGACCACGGCGTTACCGTCGTATTGGTTCCGTAGAAATCGTACACATTCATCGCGGTCGTCGGAGACCACGAGTTTTTCCCGTTGCGGGAGGAGTCGGGAAATCAAACCGACATGGCTGCCGACTTCAAAAATCCGGTCCCCGAGCCAAGGCAAACAACGTCGGACGATCTCCCGTTGATAGCGTTTGAGATTGTCCGGTGAATTTTGAACATGCAGCGCCGTGGATTCCTTGGCGTCGTCGTCAAACAACCAGAATTTGAAGATCGTCCAAATGGCGCTCACGCCGTCTTTCCAGCCGATTTTCTTGCCTTCGCTGTAACTCCGACCGTGATAGCTGATCGGAACTTCGTAGACGCTGAGCCCCCGTTTGGCGATCTTGGCCGTAATTTCCGGCTCGATGCCGAAACGGTTCGAGCGCAACGGAATCGATTTGAGTACCTGACCGCGAAAAGCCTTGTAGCAGGTTTCCATGTCCGTCAAATCCAGGCCCGTGGTCAGGTTTGAAAGAAACGTGAGCAGATAATTGCCGAGCTTGTGATGATAGAACAATACCTTGCGCATCTCGCGCGTGGCGAAGCGGGAACCGTAGACGACGTCGGCATGACCGTCCAAAAGCGGCTTGAGTAGGACGGGATAATCCTCGGGGTCGTACTCCAGATCGGCGTCCTGGATAATCGCGTAATCGCCGGTCATTTCCTCGATGGCCCGGCGAATGGCGGCGCCTTTACCCATATTCCGAGGCTGGTCAAAGGCCCGGATGTTCGGGAACCGTTCGCACAGCGCGGCAATGACCGCGGGTGTACGGTCTTTCGAAGCATCGTTGACGAGAACGAGTTCTTTTTCCACACCCTCCGGAACCGGCGCGGCCTGAACACGTTCGACCAACCGCTGCAGGTACGCCTGTTCGTTGTAAACCGGGATGAGAATGGATAATTTCGGCACGGGGCAAGTAGGTGTTCGGGACACCCGGTCAAACAGATAAACTACCGGCGATTGTTGTTTTTCTTGGGGACGTACTCGTGATCGCGTTTGTTCAGGACTTCCGCTTTGACGATCTTGTCACGCACGGGAATGATCGCTTCCTGGTCGGACGGATCGACACGCTGGAGTTCGGACAAAACGTCCATGCCGTCCACCACGCGGCCGAAAACGGTGTGGCCGCCGTCCAAATGCGGCGTGGGCACGAAGGTCAGGAAGAACTGCGAACCGTTGGTATTCGGACCGGCGTTGGCCATACTGATCGTACCGCGAAAATGCTTCCGCACATCGGGACGTTTCGTTTCGCAATCGATCGCATAGCCGGGACCGCCCGTTCCCGTTCCTTGGGGGCAACCGCCCTGAGCCATGAACTGGGGTAGCACGCGGTGGAAAAACGTCCCGTTGTAAAAACCCTGTTCGACAAGCGAGATAAAATTCGCAACGGTATTGGGTGCCTGGTCTTCGAACAATTCCAGGACAATGTCGCCCTTGGTCGTTTCGAGTTTGACCCGGGGAAGTTTCTTTGCGGGGTCCTCTTCACCGACTTTCGCCTCTTCGGCCCGCTTGGCCTTTTCGTCTTCCCAATCTTTTCGGACCTCGGGATATCCGGCATAGAGCCGACCGTAACCGAATGATAATTTCCGTCCGCTTTCGCTCTGGTTCCACTCTTTGATGATGTTCGCGAGGATCTCGTGATCTTCGCAGGTTTTCAACCAGGAGTCGGCATCTTCGGTGTCCATGATAATCATCGCGGACAGACCGGCCCAGGCGTAAAGCGGTTCGGCACCGTGAACGATTTTATGGGCGACGAGTTTTTTGAAAATCCGAACGACTTCCTCATAATTTTCGCGGCCAAATTCATAGTGAACCATTCCATAGAGAAAATTGAGCAGCAAGGGGTTTCGGTTCGGAGCTTCATCATTCGCCTCCAAACCGACGACAAGCATTTTTTTGTGTATCTCCATGCCCTTGTCGATCAGTTCCATGTACTCCTTTTCAATGGCCTTTTGGCGGGCTTCGTTTGCTTTGGGCAGCTCTCGTTTCAAGGCCGTGAGCGTTTTGGTGATCTCACGGAACGAAGCGTCAAGGGCCATGAACTCTTCGTTTTTCGGCCCCAGTGCCTTGGCATCATCCTCCGATTCGACAAGATCGGCATCCACGCAAGGATCCGTTGGCTTCTCAGGCTCGACTGCCACTTCCATGGGGGCCGGTTCCGCGGCGACAGGTTCCTCTTTGGGCGGTTCCGCAGTTTTATCCTGGGCATTTACCGGACCGGAAAGTGCAAAACAGAGAAAACAAGAAGACAAGGCAAGAAAAAAGCGATTGGTCATCGTTTTGAATTATGTGTTAAAGGTAATGGATCACACGCCGGTTGCGATTTCAGCGGTCCTGGGGTATATTGGCTCTTACGACTGAAATTTCCCTCAAATATACGCGCAGCCCGCTCTTGATGCAAGACCGTACCATGCCGAAAAACAAACGCTCCCAAGAAAAGGACGAAGTTCTTTTCAGCATCAATAACGACAACCGGGGCGACTGGCGATCTTTTGCCGAAAGTCCGAAAGCCAAGGAAAACAAAGAGGATACGCCGAAAGATGAAGGAAAACGTCGCCGTAAAAAACAAAAAATCGAGCGAAATATCGGCAGCGAACCGGGCGAAAAAGACGCCGTGGGACTCCGAGTCATCGGCGGCAAATTTCGCGGCAGCAAGCTCCAGTACGTTGGCGACAATCGAGTTCGGCCCATGAAAGATCGGGTTCGGGAGGCTGTTTTTAACCTCATCGGGCCCGGCATCAAGGGGATGTACGTGATCGATCTTTTCGGCGGGACCGGCGCGGTGACCATTGAGGCGCTCAGCCGGGGAGCGGTGGGGGCCACGGTGGTCGAATTGCATCTTCCCACGGCCGCCCTTCTGCGTAAAAACCTGGAATCACTGAACTTACTCGAAATCTGCAAACTGCGGAAAACCGACGCTTTTTTCTGGGCAAAAAATGTCGAGGAACACCCCAGGGATACGCCGCCCTGGATCGTTTTCTGCTGCCCGCCTTACGGTTTTTACATCGACCGGCAGGCGGAAATACTCGATATGCTCCGAAATCTGCTCGATTCGGCCCCGGCGGAGTCCATGTTCGTGATCGAATCGGACGAACGCTTCGACTTCAACCTACTACCGATCGTGCCGCCGGAAAACCGCTTGCGGTCCTACCCTCCAGCCGAAGTGGGCATTTTCGTGAAACCGGGAGGCAATACGCACGGAGCCGGTATCCCGGAGCTTTCGTAAGCATTTCTCGCGGGGCCCACCGGCTCCTACGCCGATCGGCTCAACGGTTAGTTCCTGTACTGATATTGATAGCCGCCGCTGTACTGGTATTGGTAACCGCCGCCTGAAGACTGCTGGATGCGTTGAATCGCGCTTTGGATGACCGCCGATTTCACCTCCAACGGAATAACGTGGATCTTCCGCGGCGGGTCTTCGACGACCATCTTGTCGATTTCCTCGGCATATTCACGAAGTTCCGTCGCCAAGGGTTCCGGGGCGATGATCTCCAGCGAGTTCGTGATATTGTCCACGGTAATCCGGGGCATCACGCCTCCGGGCAAGCGGATCGAACGGATTTTTTGCTGGTAGACGTTGAAAACCTGCTGCAAAACCCGACTGGCCTGCGTGTTCTTGATCGGCACCTTGATCGGCTTGGTGATCGAACGTTCGCCCGGCAGTTCGGACACGTCGAACAGCGCGATCAGGTTGGCGACCTCTTTTCGTTCGGCTTTCGCGCCTTTGACGTAAATCGTGTTATTCGTGACATCCTCCTGGATTTGCAGCGTCGGCGACTGGTAACGGTTGCTCACGCCGCCGAGTTGCTGCCGCTGGCCGGCGAGGCGTTCACGGAGTACGAGCCGGATTTTCATCGCGACCAGATCGGCGCTGATATTTCGCACAGAATAAATCGTGTAGTCCCGGCCTTCGAAAACGATCCGCTCGTCGATCCGCCGGACAAGCCGCTCAAGCTGGTCCAGCGCAGCGGTGTCGTAAGACGTAACCGTCAGCGAACCGTCTTCATTGACGACGACATAAACGGGCGCGTCGGCGGGCAGCGTATCCCGAATGCGTTGCAAACTCTCGGATAAAATCGGCTGCTCGGCTTCCTCGTTCACGGCCGCCTCATCGCGTCGCTCCGCAGGATCATTCACCGAAAAAAAACCGACCGAAGGTGTTCCCGCGGGACGCTGCCAGGACGTTTTGCCGTCCGTTTTCGGCGATTCCGGCTGAGACTGAGGTTCTTCACGCCGCTGGATCAAGGGGGCGTCCTGGCGTATCACGCGAAGCTGGTTCCGTTGGTACTGGGGCCAAAGTTTTTCCAGTTCCCGAATCGTCGCATCGGCGTCACCCTGAATCGTGATGGCCCGGATCCGTCCGCCCCCGGAAACATTGGACGCGGTGTACTGCTCATCGGGGTCCATCGGCTGTGCCCCCGTGGGTTCGGTTCCGACCGGCGCGGCGCGGCGACGAAGTTGCGTTTCGCCCATGTTGATGAGCATGGCCCGGGTTTTGTCGAGTTGTTCCTTGGTGCCTTTGACGAAAATCATGTTCGTGTTCATATCCGGCGCGGCCTCGGGGGCGGCGTAACCTTCGTCGTAAAAGAGCGTGTTGATCGCATAATACGCCGTCATGGGGTCCGTATTTTCAAGCTGGTAAACATCCATCGTCCGCTCGTCGGTGCGGAGTTTGACGAACAGATCGGCGATGAGTTTCTGGTCCTCGGGTCGGGCTTCGACGAAGAGTCGATTGCCGCCGTAATCGTTCGTTATTTGGGCGTTGATGCCTCGCGACTGGATGAAGGTCCGAACCGTCGAGGTCGCGTTGTACGGCGTATCCTTGAGCGAATAAACCTCGATCTCCAGGGCCGGATCGGTTTCGTTGAGAGCCCTGACCACGTCGGCGATCTTACCGTGGTCGGCTTCCTTGGCCCAGACGAGCAGTTGGTTCGGATTCAAACCGTAGCCGTAGCGGGCATTGGGAACAATTTGTAACAGATTTTGTCTCGCCAGCGCGGCGGTACCGCGTGTGATCGTATAAGCTTGCATCCGGGCGACATTGTCCGGGCGTTCGGTCAGCATTTGATCGATCATCGATTTGACTTTCTCCTGATCGGAAAGGCGACCCCAAACGACAAGCTGGCCGGGCACGCTGCTGGGGAGCACGATAACCTGGCCCACGAGCGCCTGGCGAATCAACACGGCCGCGGAATTGACCTGCTGAAGCGGAAGTTCGCTCAAGTCGTAAGCGACGGGCAGCGCGTCGCTCGCCGCCGGACGGGGTCGGTCGCATTCGGCAATGCTCTTGGCGATGCGGTCGTGAATGTCCTGCGTGGCATGAACGAGCAAGTCGCCGGTCGAAGGCCGGGGCGTGATGATCGCCTGGGACGCAAAGACCCGACCGAGCACCGTGGCCCCTTCGCCCAACGGAACGTGTTCGAAGAAATACGCTTTGAGGAAGGGTTCCGGGAATGCTTCCGCAGCGATCTTGAGCATGGCCGCGATGCTGACATGGTCGGCCTCGCAGGCCCAGGATAAAATTTCGCTCCGGTTCGGGACCGCGAAGGTCAGCGAGCCGGGAAATTGGAAACTTAAAACTTGTACGGTAAGTTGGGCTTCCTGGGGCGTACCGACTTTGTATATGCGCAGCGACTGCGTTTCGACGTCATTGGCCGCCGTTTCGAGTCGGGCCAGCGCTTCGGCGATATCATGATGCTCGCGAGGCGAGGCCCAGACGGCAATTTGTTCCGGCTTCGAGGCGGGCAGGATTTCCGCTTTCGGGGCCGGGGCGATCCGGCGAATGAGCGGGTAAACCTTGTAATAATTCAGTTTTTTCAGCGAGTAAACTTCCAGCGAAAGGCGTTTCTCCTCGCGGTCGTTTTTGTACGCATCCAGAAATTCGGCCACTTTCTTGTGGTCGTCTTCCGTGGCCACGACCAACACCGATTGCTGCTCGGCTCCCTGCGAACAAGACGCATTGGGAAATGCCTGGATTAACGAGCGGAAAAGCGGATAAAATGTCGTGGTCGGATAATCGTCCAGCGGATACAGCCGGGGCGTCATTTTGTGCGACTCGGGTTGGTCCCGATCCAGTTCGGTAAGGGCCTTGCCGATTTCAAGGTGCTCCAGCGGCGTGGCCAGGACGAAAAGCTGCTTGACCTCGACGGCTCCTTGCACGGGACGGCGCACGGGCGGGACCGAGGGCTTTTCCACGGGATCGAACGAAGCGTTCGGACAAATCGCCGAAAGCCAGCTTTTGGCGTCTTCAACGCCGACAAATCGTAACGGATACGCCTTGACGCCCGTCTGCCGATCCTCCGGCAACGGCTTGCAGGCTTCGTCGATGATCTGCTGAACCTTTTCAAGTTTATGCTTGACCGACCAGACGAGGATCTGGTTCGACGCCCCGCCGGGCATGGGGATGATGTCGGGATAAAGTTTTTGCACGGTTTCGATGATCCGCTCCCGGCTGTAACGGGAACCGTCGGGGATCACGACCGAAAGCATTTCCTTCATGCCCGAACCGGCGTTGTCGTTGAGTTCCCGGACGAGTTTTTCGATTTTCGCGTGTTCGCTTTCCCGGGCATAAGCCAGGAAGTCGCGATAGCTCAAGCGATAACTGCTGTAACCGCCGGAATCGCTTTGCGGATTGTGCGTGTAAATCGATTCGATCCGCGCGGATGGAGCAACCTGCATCAAGAGGCGGTAAACATCCCAGACGCTCATTTCGTCCAGTGAATAACGGCGTACGGTGGGCTTGATGATTTCCTGGTCGGCCACGGCGACGATCTGCTCGACCGCTTTAGCCACGTCGGTCTGGTCTTCGGTGAGCGCGAACACATAGGCCGACTGCGTTTGCGGATCGACCTTGTAATAACCGACCTTTTTTTTCGCTACAACATTACGATTGTAGCCGGAATACCAAGGCATCCGTTCCAGGTAATACTGATATCCGAGCCGCTCGACGACTTCGTCCTCGGTCATCGATTCGGCATTGGGAAGCTGGTTGCGCAGCATAGCTTCGATCATCACGGGGTCCGTTTCACCGATGGGATACACCGCGAGGATGGGCCGCAGCTTTTCGTCTTTCTCCCGAAGCTGTTCGATCAATTCGGCAATCTTGGCATGCTCGCGCAGCCGGGCCCGAACGACGATTTTATCCGCCGTGGTTTCGGCGTAAACGTCGGTATTGGGGATCAAGGCTTTGAAAAGCGGCGTGATCATGCCAATGTCAAGATTCGCGGCGGAGTAGGCGACAAATTTTTCCGCCAGCTCCGATTCAGGGTCGAGCTCCTTGTTCGTTTGCTCGATAATCTCGGCCACCTTGACGTGCTCTTCCGGGGTGGCCCAGACGAGCAGCCGCCGGGACTGGGTTTCCGGCGTGATTTTCAGACCTTGGAAAACGGCTTGGATGACTTTCATCACGGTCTGCGGGTCCGAACCAGCCACGGGGTACGCGAGCATCTGCCGATTGTCGAGATTCCCTTGGATCGTGAGCGTTTTCGTTACGTTTTCAAGTTCTTCCGGCGCGGCCCAGACGAGCAAACGGTTGCCTTGACGGTCGATGAACGGCGTGGCGTCGGGATGAGAAACCTTCAAAATCTGCTCGGCCGTGACAAGATCACCGATGGAAAGATGAAAGACCTTGAGCTGCCGTTGAGGTTCATTGACCCGGTTTTCCTCCATTTGCCGCAGAACGGCCGCGATCAATTGATGCTCCGACGGTTTGGCCCAGACGGCGATTTGGTTTTCCGGCGGCGCGGTTTCCAGGGCGTCTCTTCGGAATCGGATCGGTTGCAAACTTTCAGGAACGATCGTCACCCCCTTGAGATCCTTCGCGGCGGTGCGGACAAAGGCTTCAAGCTGTTCCCGTTGGCGAGGCGTGGCCCGGTAAATGAACAGCATGGGTTCCTCGGGGGCCGTGAACGTCGCGACAATGAGCTTCATGTT